>CAMBRH010000257.1 GCA_945870115.1 Chitinophaga pinensis
GAAATCCCAAATCACCCTTGGTTTGTTGGTGTTCAATTTCACCCAGAATATAAAAGTACAGTAGAAAATCCACATCCATTGTTTGTTGGATTTATTGGAGCTGCAATTGAATTTAAAAAGTCAGATGCTAGTGTAGAAGCAAAAGTAGATTCTGTAAATTAATTATTCTTATCGAATTATTTTAACTGACTATTATTCAATCAGCTTTGCTTTTTTACGATAATCTCTAATATCTAAAATGGTATATATTACCATAAAAATAAAAGAACCAAAAAAGGCAATCATTGAAATAACTCCTGATAAATCAAAATCGGAATCTTCCATTTCTACGTATTGGCGAGTGTAATTTTTGTCTTTGATACTATTGTATCGATTAAATTTAGTTGTGAAATTTGGATTTTCTCTTTCTAATTTACTATTGTTGTGGTAGGAGGTTACATAGTTTTCAGAAAATTCTTTCCCTCTTTCTGTATGTTGATTATCATCATTTATAAAAAAAAGACTAACAATCATTACAATTAAAGTAAATATTGCTGGAATGAATACACATCTCCAAATTATTTTCCAAGTCCATTTTAAAATTGTCATATTTCGATCTTTTTAAATAAATTCAAAGATATAAATATATTTTATTATTTTCAATCCTAAAATTTCTTCATTTCAAAATCAATTAATTTTCCATTTTCTAAATAAATCACAATAAATTCCATAATAATTGAAATAAATAAGGTAAATTTAAACGAGGTGCTTATATTTGCAAAATAATTGCCAAAAAACAAAATATAAAAATGAATTGGTGATTTTGAATATATAATTAAATTAAAAAATGGATAAAAATACCATATTAGGTTTAGGATTGATTGGCGCAATTTTAGTGACTTTTACTTTATTGAACAAACCTTCAGCGGAAGAAATTAAAAAGCAAAATGCTCAAAAAGAAAAAGAGAAAAGAGAAATTGCGTTAGAAGATGAAAAGGAGGAAAAAGCAGCTGCGGCTGATGATACAGCAAAAACTAGCGAAGTTAAAGATTCTAATTTATCAAAAACTGGAAAAGATGTTGTTTTAACTCCAAAAGATCTCACTAAAAAAACAATTGAAGTTGAAGAAGCTAAAGAAGAGATTATTACTTTAGAATCAGATAAATTAAAAATAGATATTTCAACCAAAGGAGGAATTGTTTCTGCTGCTTATTTGAAGGAATTTGAATCTTATAAAAACTTCATTTCTAAAAATAAAAAAGACGAACCTTTAAAGATTTTTGGTGTAAAAGATTCAAAAAACACACTAAAATTCAAATCTAATGGTCAAATAATAGAAACTGCTGACAAGAATTTCAAAGTTATAAGAAAAACAAAAAACAGCATTAAATTAAGATGGTCTCCTGAAAAAGGAAAATCAATTACTTATTTTTATAAGTTAAACAATGGAAAATTTGACATGGATTTTGACATCAAACAAAAAGGTTTTGATGCAAAAGAAGTTCAATTTGACTGGAAAGCTGATTTGAGTAAAACAGAAAGACTTTTGAGCGAGCAAAAAAGAGTTTCAACTATTTGTTTCAAGTACAAAAATGAAAATTTTGATTGGTTGAGCGAAATGGCTGATGATGAAGAAAAAATGGAAAAAAATGTAGAATGGGTTGCATTCAAACAAAGTTATTTCACTTCAATTATCAAACCAGCTGCTGGATTTACAAACAAGAAAGCCAAACTTAAAATCACAAATTTCAAAGCTGGTAACGATAAATTTTTTACACACATCAAAAAATACAATGCAACTTTAGGTTTAGATTTAACAGGAAATGATGCAAATGCAAAAATGAATTGGTATTTTGGACCTAACGATTACGAAGTTTTAAAATCATATAAATCTAATTATGAAGATATTATAAATTATGGTTGGGGATTATTTAGATGGATTAACATTTATGCAATTCAACCAATGTTTAATGTAATTGCTTCAACTGGATTAGGTTTTGGATTAGTAATTTTATTATTGACACTTCTAATCAAATTATTTTTGACTCCAATTCAATGGAAAATGTATGTTTCTTCTGCGAAAATGAAAATTTTGAAACCAGAAATTGAAGAATTGACAAAAAAATATCCTAAGAAAGAAGATGCAATGAAAAAGCAAATGGATATGATGGCCTTATACAAACAAAGTGGTGCTTCTCCATTAGCAGGTTGTATTCCAATGTTGATTCAAATGCCAATTTTACTTGCTGTTTTCCGTTTTTTTCCAGCAGCATTTGAGTTGAGACAAAAACCATTCGCTTGGGCCGAAGATTTATCTTCTTATGATTCAGTTTATGATTTTGGTTTTTTTGTTCCTTTATATGGAGATCATATTTCATTATTCACTTTATTAATGGCAATTACAACTTTGGTTTACACCTATTTGAATAGCGGTCAAATGCAACAACAGCAACAACCTGGAATGCCAAATATGAAAGTTTTGATGTACATTTTCCCTTTCATGATGATTTTCTTCTTCAATAATTATTCTTCAGGATTAAGTTATTATTATTTCATTTCTACTTTGATTTCAATTTTAATCATGTTAGCTATAAAATACTTCTTCGTTGATGAAAATAAATTGAGAGAGAAAATGGCTGCTAAAAAAGCCAAGGTTACTTCAAGTGAGCCAAAAGCAAAATCTAAATTTCAAGAACGTTTAGAAAACATGCAAAAAGCACAACAAGAAAAATTAAAAGGAAGAAAATAATTAAAAATAATAAAATTTCAAAAAGCACGATTTTTATTAGTCGTGCTTTTTGATTAAAACAGAAATTTTAAATTAAGTGATTTTTACTTAAAAACTAATAAACTAAAAACTCAAAGGAAATAATGAAAATATACAACAACATACTAGAAACAATTGGAAATACGCCTTTAGTTCGATTAAACGTTTTAACAAAAGATGTAAAAGCGACAGTATTAGCAAAAGTTGAAACAACAAACCCTGGGAATTCTGTGAAAGACAGAATGGCTATTAAAATGATTGATGATGCAGAAAAATCAGGAGTTTTAAAACCAGGAGGTACAATAATCGAAGGAACTTCTGGTAATACAGGTATGGGTTTGGCTTTAGTAGCAATCATTAGAGGTTACAAATTAATTTGTGTTTTGAACGACAAACAATCCAAAGAAAAAATGGATATTTTGCGCGCAGTAGGAGCAGAGGTTGTTGTTTGTCCAACTGCGGTTGAGCCAACTGATCCACGTTCTTATTATTCAGTTTCAAGAAGATTAGCTAGCGAAATTCCTAATTCTTGGTATGTAAATCAATACGACAATTTATCAAATCGCACAGCACATTACGAACAAACTGGCCCAGAAATTTGGGAGCAAACTGACGGAAAAATTACACATTTTGTTGTAGGTGTAGGCACAGGGGGAACAATTTCAGGAGTTGGTAAATATTTAAAAGAGCAAAACCCAAACATCAAAATTTGGGGAATTGATACCTATGGTTCAGTTTTCAAGAAATATAAAGAAACTGGAATTTTTGATGAAACTGAAATTTATCCATACATAACAGAAGGAATTGGGGAGGATATTTTGCCAGCAAATGTAGATTTTGATGTAATTGATCGTTTTGAAAAAGTAACAGATAAAGATGCAGCTGTTTACACACGTAAAATTGCCCGTGAGGAAGGAATCTTTGTTGGAAATTCAGCTGGTTCAGCAATTAAAGGATTGTTACAATTAAAAGATGAATTGATTGAAAGTGATGTCGTTGTCGTTTTGTTTCACGATCATGGTTCACGTTACATTGGAAAAATTTTCAACGACGATTGGATGCGTGAAAGAGGGTTTTTGGAAGAAGAAAATAAAACTGCAAGCGATTTAGTAGCACACCATGCCGACGAACCTTTGGTTATGGTTTATGCTGAAGAATTAATTTCTCACGCAATTGCAAAAATGCGGAAGTATTCAATTTCCCAAATTCCAGTGATGAAAGACGGAAAATTTGTTGGTTCACTAGATGATTCTACAACTTATCAATATTTAATTGAAGATCAATCACGATTAAATGATCCGATTTCAAGTATCATGCAAAAAGCATTTCCTATTGTAAAAGCTTCAGCTAGTATTGAGGAAATTTCTAAATTAATCAACAAAGAAACTCCAGCGGTTTTAGTTGAAATGGCAGAAAATAAATTTAATATTATTACAAAACAAGATATTATTTCGGCGATTTCATAAGGGAAATGAATAATCAAGAATGGCCTTCTGGCGTTGAAACTTATTCTTATTTTTCGATAGATTTAATTTTTTATTCCATAGGAGTAATTGTTTTAATATTATTCTTTTTATATAAAAGAAAGAAAAAATAATTATTTTTTCATTAAATAAATTCATAGAAAACATAGAAATTAATAATCCATGTTTTCTTTGTTCCTATATTATGACAAATAACTCTAAATTTTTCCCACAAAATACTTTATAAAATCAAATATTGCCCTATCTTTGACATCACAAAATCGATATTTTATGGCAATTTCTCAGAAAGACCTTGAATTTAACATGAATGAAGACCAAATGCGTCTTAAAATTTCAAAACTTGAAAGTGAACTTTCAAAAGTATACGAAGGTGGAGGAAAAAAGCGCATTGAGAAATTACATGAAAAAGGTAAATTAACTGCAAGAGAAAGAATCGATTTATTACTTGATGTTGATGCTGAAAGACTTGAAATAGCTGCTTTTGCTGGACTAGGAATGTACGAAGAACACGGAGGTTGTCCTTCAGGTGGAGTAATTGTTGTGATTGGTTATATTTCAGGTAAACAATGTATTGTCGTGGCGAATGACGCTACTGTGAAAGCAGGAGCTTGGTTTCCAATAACTGCAAAAAAGAATTTAAGAGCGCAAGAAATTGCAATGGAAAATCGCTTACCAATCATTTACTTGGTAGATTCTGC
>CAMBRH010000258.1 GCA_945870115.1 Chitinophaga pinensis
GAATTTATGATGATTGCTTTGGCTAATTTGGATGGAAGTTTTACCTGTACTTTATTTTTCCCAATGTTTGGAGAAACTTCTTTTGATAGCTTAAAAACAAGAGTGCAAGTTTCTGATTTTTTTAATAAAATTTTTGCTGATGCTGTTCCATTGATGCCAACATTATTGGACGATTATTTTGAAAATCCAACTTCAACATTAATCATGGTACGTTGTAATCCATGGAATTATCAAGACGATGTTTTACTTTTAGGTGATGCAGCTCACGCAATTGTGCCATTTTATGGTCAAGGAATGAATTGCGGTTTTGAAGATTGCACTGTTTTCAACGAAATGTACGATGAAGCAAATGGAAATTGGGACGGATTATTGAGTAAATTCTCCAATCAACGTGTTCCAGATGGAAATGCCATTTTGGATTTAGCATTAAACAATTATGTTGAAATGAGGGATTTAACTGCTGATCCAGAGTTTTTATTGCAAAAAAAGATTGAAGCTAAGTTTAGTAAATTGTACCCAAATTTGTGGTTACCTTTATATTCTCAAGTGACTTTTAGCAATATTAGATACAGTGATGCTTTAAAAAATGGCGAAGCCCAAAATAAATTGATGCAAGAAATTTTGAAAATGCCTGATATTCATAAAAATTGGGACTCAGATGAAGTAATGGAAAAAATGTTATCTTTGCTTTAACATTAATTATGAATGTTGAATTCATAATTCAACATTCATAATTTATAATTTATAATTAATTTACATTATGAAAAAACTATCCCTAATTTTAAGTTCTATTTTTATTATTTCTTCGATTTTTGCTCAAAAAACTTTTGACCCAAGAAAAGGGAAAAAATATTTTGGCGGAAGCAATAATGAAGTTAAGAAATTGAGCAATATTGGTTTACAAATTAGTCTTGGACCAACATTTACTCTAGCGTCCTTAAATAAAATGGAAAAATCTGCTTCAAAAGATGTAAACTTAGGTCATTTAGGAACTTATGACATCAAACCTTCCGGAAAAATTGGTGCAAATATTGAAATTGGCTTAGCGCATTATAACATGCATTCCAAGAAATTTAGTTTCGGAAGAATTATAGATTATTTTGATTACGGTGTTGGTTTCAAATATTTTAGAGGAACGGAAAAAATTGACTTTTCAAATGGAGTTAATGGGGAAGGAAAACTTGCAAATGGATATTTGAATGGACGATTTTCTGTTCATAAATTAATTTACATTAAAAATTCTCCTTTAAACATAGATAATGGATTGGGAATAAATGGTGATTATTTGTTACTTAAAAAATCAGAAGCTTATACAAATAATATTACTTCCACCCAAAAATATTCAAATCCATTCATTTTAAATTTACATTATTCTTTGGGTATTGGAATTCGATTGAAAAGAGGAAGTTATTTAATTCCTGGTGTCTACGTTCCAATCTTAGCCTTTCAAGAATTTGGAAAAGAGTCCATTCAATGGTTTTCAAGTAGGTATTATCCCATAACTTGTCAAGTGAAATTGATAAAATTATTAGGCAAAAAATCAAAGAAAACGGATTGTTCAACAAACGGTTCTGAAGAAGATAAAAAGAAGAATAAAGAATTTATGCAAAATAAATAGGCTTTAAAAAAGTAATTTAACATGAAAAGAATTTATCACCTTAGTTCTTGTTCCACAAATCAGCGTATTTTAAAAGAACTTGCTCCTTCAGCAGAATTTGAATTAATTGACATCAAACAACATAACATCGATCCACAAACTTTAGATTGGTTGAAAGAAAAAGTTGGTTCCTACGAAGCACTTTTTTCAAAAAAAGCGATGAAATATCGTTCCTTAGGTTTAGATAAAATGAACCTAACAGAAGCAGACTTCAGAAAATACATTTTAGAGGAATATACTTTCTTGAAAAGACCTTTTATAATTTCTGGAGAAAATGTTTTTATAGGTAATGCAAAAAATACAATTACAGAAGCAAAAGCGAAAATTTAAAATCTTTTTTAAAATTAATCTTAATTTAGTTTAAATTTCATTAAAAAATAATACTGAACTAAACCGTTTTTGAGATTTTTTCTTTAAAAAGTGTAAATACATTTCTAACCATTTACACATTTTTTCTATCCATATACACTCAAAAACCTCGTTTCACGACACTTAGCAACCACAAGCGTCGATTTTTTTTTTAGTTTTATAAAAAGCAAGTAAGTTTGTTCAACTCAATCAACAAATTCTTGTTAAAAAATAAAACTATGAAAAACTTTGGAATTATATTTAATCAATGTAAAGCAATTTTATGTTTTTTGCTTGTTGTTATATGTTGCAATAATTTTTCTGCGCAAACTGCAGTTTTCACAGAACACTTTAGTGGAACTGCTCTACCAACCGGCTGGGTTAGAACGGCAGCTTGGAATCCAGTTGCACCTGGCACTGGAGCTACAGGCAGCACTGCTGCTCATGTAGAGCTACCAACGTCCTCTGCAAATAATTCTCTTTTTACTAAAACATTTACTGCTACTGCTGGTTATTCATACTACCTTACTTATTTTGATATTGGAACAGCAAGTCCAAACGCCTTAAATATATACGTTTCAAATTTAAATCCGCCAGCTCAAAGTGCTGTAAACACAAACACTGGTACAAATTTTATTAACGGAACAAACACTGGAATATTAAGCTCATCATGGGCAAGTAAAACTTCTGCCGTATGGGTTTGTCCTACTAGTGGTACATACTTTTTTGCTTTCAATGGATCAACTACAGCAACTGCAAAACTAAGGTTAGATTTAATTGTTTTGTATGAAACTGCTCCTTCGTGTTCAGCACCATCTACGCAAGCTTCAGGATTAAGTTTTCCTACGACAAATTACAATGATATTAGTTTATCATGGATAAATGGAAATGGAGACAACGTAATAGTTGTTGCAAAAAAGACAAGTTCAACTAGCTCAGATCCAGTGAATACGAACAATTATTCTAGTAATTCAATATTCGGAAGTGGCAGCCAGATAGGAACTGGTAATTATGTAGTATACAAAGGAACAGGCACAAGTGTTACTGTTACAGGATTATATCCAAATACAAATTATAGTTTTTCTATTTACGCATACAATGATAATTCTGGAAGTCCATGTTATAATTCCGTTGAACATGTAGGAAATAGAACAACTTTGTTCAATAGAAATTTTTATGTGAATGATGATTGTGCAACTGCCAATGTGTTTTGCATTACAGGAGTGTTAGGGAATGCATCAAATAGTGGTACATCTCCTGATGCTCCTAAAAGAACTTTAAAAGATTTATGGACAACTTATGGTCCTGCTGGTACTAATATTTTGACAGCTGGGGATACGATTTTTATTGACGCAGGTAGATATGCGAGAGGTGGAACAGATGCTGTAACTAATGAAAGTAAATTTGATATTACTGTGGCTGGTTTAGTATTTCAAGGCGCAGGTATGAATAAAACAACATTTGATAACGATAATTACGGAACAAATACAGATTATTTCATGGAAATAAATGCTAACAATGTTTCTCTTCGCGATATGACTGTTACACAATACGAAAGCAATGCACCAAATTCAGGAACTACATATAACAGAGGGACAGGATCGTTTAATACAGGTGGTCAAGCAATTTCAATTTTTGGATGTACTGGTATATTAATTGAAAACGTTAACACTTTTGATAATGGAAATGGTGGAAATGCAGCTATTGGGATTGGGCCAAATACAACTTCAGTTATAAAAGGTGGAGGTTCAAATTGCAATGCAACTGGATCTGCATATAGTGGTGGTATAGATATTTTTGGAAACAATACAAATACAACCATTCTTAATTATGTATTAGCCTATAATTCAAAAGATTCATATAACGGAGCCGCATTATCAGTATATGGTGTGACTGCTTCAACAATTGTTTATGTGAAAAACACTGTAATATCAAGCAACAACGGAGGTGCTGGAGACGGAATAATTTATATCGATGGAGGTAATGTGACTATGAGAGAATGTAAAGTGATTGCTAACAGATCAACAGGATTGGGAGGCTCATATCACTTGGCAGCAGGTATTTCTATTGTTGGTGGAACGGTTAAAATTGCGAAAACGCTGATTAGTGATAACACTAAAACAGCAGGTGGAATTGCTGAATTTGGAGGAGTTGGAGTTTATCCAAAATCTTCAAGTGTAATATTAAGCATCGATTCTTGCCTTTTTTCAGCGAATTCAGGAACAAGTCCTACAGGAAAGGACTTGGCTGCTCGAATTTTCAGTAGCACAAAAACTTTTGCAATTACTGTTAATGAAACAACTTTTGCAAACTATGGAGTTGGAACGAGTGCAATTGACATCGGAGGCGGAAGTGCAAACTCATGTACAGGAAATTCATTTAGAATAACAAATTCAGGTAACCCTAGCATAGTTTATACGGGGGCAGGAGCTCCAAATTGTTCATTAGGCGCAGGTTCTAACACAACAGTTTCACTTTACACTGCAAACCCAACAGTACCTACTTTTTCAGGTCCTTGCGGAAGTTTTGTATTGCCTGTTGAACTCAAATCATTTTCAGTTAAATGCACAAATAATTCTGCAAAACTTGTTTGGTCAACTGCATCTGAAAGAAACAACGATTATTTTCTTTTAGAAAAAGCAGATGAAAAAGGTGACTTTAAATTTATAGGAAAAATAAAAGGTTCTGGAAATTCTAGTGACAGTAAACACTATGATTTTAGCGATTTATATGCTTTTTCTGGAATAAGTTATTATAGACTTTCACAAGTTGACTTTAATGGGAAAAGTGAATTATTATCAACTATATCCTTCGAAAATACTTGTTTAGAAAAAGAAAAAAGTACGTGTTATTATAATCCAGCTTTAAATGAAATAACAGTTAACGGTGAATTTAACCAATCTGC
>CAMBRH010000259.1 GCA_945870115.1 Chitinophaga pinensis
TGCAACAAGTTACTGATGAATCGAGCATTGCATGTTCTCTGAATAAATACATGAACAACAGCATGAAAAATACAGAAAACATAAATATATAAGGCCAGTTTCTCTTGAAAAACATATTTTTTTAATTTATCATTAACTTTTATCAAAAATAAACTATTTTTCGTCAATTTGTGGTTTTTTAATTCATGAATATGTATTTTAAAAAATTTTATTAAATTTGTCTGCAAAATTATTCACTATGAACACAAAAAGATTACTACTAAGTTTTTCAATTTTCCTAAGCACATTTTCATTTTCACAAAATTATTCTATGGCAATTGGAATAAAATCTGGGTATCCAGGACATGGATCTTTGAATTTTAAAAAATTTACGAGTTCAAATATGGCTGTAGATGTTTTAGCTGGAACAAATTTTTCTGGATTTTCAAAATATCTTTGGGCACAATGTTTATTTGAATATAATAAAAATATCATTAATGGGTCTGGCTTTAACTATTACATTGGCGCAGGTCCTTCTGTTGGACTTTATACAGGAGGAGGTTACACAACTAAAAAAAATGAGTATTTCACAGGCCCTTGGGGTGGTGTTACTGGCGTAATTGGAATTGAACATACATTTTCTGCTTTGCCACTAAATATGGCGATAGAAGCTGGTCCATACCTAAATTTGATGCCAAAATTATATATAGATGGTATGGTAAATGTTGCCATAAGATACGCAATTCAATAAATGTCTGAACAAAGACTTTGCGCTGAGTGCTCTCAAAAATTATTGGGAAGAAAAGATCAAAAGTTTTGTTCTGATTTATGTCGCAATGCTTTTAACAACCGTTTAAACGAAGATTCAAATAAATACGTGCGTCGTATCAATGGAATTTTACGCAAAAACAGACGCATTCTAGAAAAATTAAATCCAAGTGGAAAAAATTCTGTAGATGGTTTAACTCTTGCCGAAGAAGGTTTTAATTTTCATTATTACACCAATATTTACAAAACTCAGAAAGGTGGTGAATATTTCTTCTGTTATGAATTTGGCTACAGAAAAATTGAAAATGACCAATATTTTTTGGTTGTGAAACAAGATTATGTGAAATAATTCAATCATTTTCTCCTGTTAATAATCTTACTAAAAAGTTAAGTTTACATTAATTTAACCCTTCATTAAACTAAAATTCTTAATTTAGCAATGAAGAAACTACACTTTTATGACAAAAAACGAGTTTTTTCGTTAATTTAACACACAAAAATGTCAAAAAACAAATCAAAAAAACCTAGTAAATTTACAAAAAGCCTAACTCACATCATTCAAAAATTATTTCAAAAAAATTCAGATAAAATACTTAGTCACAAAGAAGTTTGTGCTGAAATTTCTCTGAAAGACAACGAATTACGCAAACAAGCCTTTTCAATTTTAAAAGATTTAGCTCATGAAGGATTTCTAAGTGAAACTTCATCAAGTTCTTTTAAATTAAATAATAGTACAGAATTTATTGAAGGAGAAATCCAAATAACACAACGTGGTTCTGCATTTTTATTAGCAAAAGACGAAAAAGGAGATATTTATATTTCTGCAGGAAACACAAATCAAGCAATGAATGGTGATACTGTTCGTGTTGCAATCACAAAAGCTGGCTCCACCAGAAGAGAAGGAAAAGTAATTGAAATTGTTACTCGTGAAAGAACACAATTTGTTGGAACATTAGATGTAAAAGAGAAATTTGCTTTCTTTATTCCTGATAATCAACGAACTGGAATCGATATTTACATTCCAATTGAAAAATTAAATGGCGCGAGAAACAAAGACCGTGTTTTAGTTAAAATCACTGTTTGGCCAAAATCTGCCGAAAATCCTTATGGAGAAGTGGTTGAAGTTTTAACATCTAAAAGTCCGAATGATACTGAAATGCTTAGTATTTTGTGTAATCAAGGAATTGAAATTAAATTTCCACAGGAAGTAATTGCTGCAGCTGAAAATATTCCAATGGAATTAGATGAGGAAGAAGTTAAAACGAGAAGAGATTTTAGAAATGTAACAACTTTTACCATTGATCCAGCAGATGCAAAAGATTTTGATGATGCTCTTTCAATCCAAAAATTAGAAAATGGAAATTGGGAAATTGGAGTTCACATCGCTGACGTAAGTCATTACGTTCAACCTGGAAGTGCCATGGATTTAGAAGCTGCAAAACGAGGAAACTCTGTTTACCTCGTTGATCGTGTTGTGCCAATGTTGCCAGAGCAACTGTCAAATTTAGCTTGTTCTTTAAGACCGAATGAAGATAAATATACTTTTTCTGCTGTTTTTGAAATGGACGAAACAGGGAAAATTTATTCCGAATGGTTTGGTAAAACTGCAATTCACTCAAATAGAAGATTTAGCTACGAACAAGCACAAGAAATAATTGAAGGTGCTGAGGGAGATTTTAAAGATGAAATCTTACTTTTCGATAAAATAGCTAAAATTTTGCGAAAAAACCGTTTAAATAACGGAGCTTTAAACATCGAGTCAGAAGAAATGCGTTTTCAATTAAACGAGGAAGGAAACCCAATTGGTGTTGTAACAAAAATTTCAAAAGATGCCAACAAGTTGATTGAAGAATTTATGCTTTTGGCAAACAAAAAAGTGGCAATGTTTATTGCTAAGCCTAAAGTTAAAAAAGATCCAATACCATTTGTATTTAGATGTCACGATAAACCTGACGCAGGAAAAATTGAAGTTTTTAAAATGTTTATCGATAAGTTTGGTTACGATTTGAAGTTCAATCACATGGATGAAATCGCCAAAGCAATTAACACTTTGTTAGACGATATTCGCTATAAAAATGAATATTCTTTGATTCAATCTATGGCAATTCGTTCCATGGCAAAAGCGAGTTATGAAACAACAAATATTGGACATTACGGTCTAGCTTTTGAATATTACACACATTTTACTTCACCAATTCGTCGTTATGCCGATTTATTGGTTCACCGAATTGTTTTTGAAGAATTGCAAGGTAAAAATCACCTTTACGGAAATCAATTAAACGAAATTTGTAAACACATTTCTCGTATGGAGCGAAAAGCAACAGAAGCTGAACGCGAATCGAGTAAATATTTCCAAGTTTTGTTCATGCAGGATAAATTGGGGATGGTTTTCCAAGGAACAGTTTCTGGATTAGCAGAATTTGGATTGTTTGTAAAAATCAATGAAAATGGTTGTGAAGGAATGATCCCTTTGGCTGATATTCCTGGAGATCGTTTTGCATTTGAACAAGATAAATACAGAATTATCGGCGCAAAAACCAAAAAGGAATTCAATTTTGGAGATCAAGTTGAAGTTCAAGTGATGGCAATTGATTTGAGAAAAAGACAAATAAATTTGGAATTGGTATAAAAATTTAACCCCTTCAGGGTGGGGACCCTTTCATCCTGCCTACCCTGAAAGGGTTGAAAAATTATTAAAATGGATCAAATCAAAATTCATGAATCTTGGAAAAATATTCTCTCAAGCGAATTTTCAAAAGAATATTTCCTTCAATTACAATCGTTTTTAGAAACTGAAAAGAAAGATTTCGATGTTTATCCTTCTGAAACAGAAATTTTTGCCGCTTTCAACAAAACTCCTTTTGAAAAAGTAAAAGTTGTTATAATTGGACAAGATCCATATCATGGAGAAGGACAAGCTAATGGTTTGTCCTTTTCAGTTGCTGATGGAATAAAAATTCCGCCATCCTTGAAAAATATTTTTAAAGAATTAAAAACTGATTTAGGTATTGAAATACCTGTAATAGGAAATTTAGAATCTTGGGCAAATCAAGGAGTTTTATTGTTAAATGCAACTTTGACAGTTAGAGCAAACAGTGCTGGTTCCCACCAAAAAAAAGGCTGGGAAATTTTTACAGATAAAGTAATTGAAACTATTTCGAAAGAAAAAGAAAATGTTGTTTTTTTACTTTGGGGAAATTTCGCTCACGGAAAAGAAAACCTAATCGATTCTAATAAACATTTAATTCTCAAAGCAGCTCATCCTTCGCCCTTAGCAAGAGGAGCATTTTTTGGAAGCAAACATTTTTCTAAAACAAATGACTTCTTGAAAAGTAAAAATTTAGGTGAAATTGATTGGAAAATCTAAATCAATATTGAACTTTCAACACGTTTGATTTTGAAACAACTTTTTTATTAGAGTCAACTCCAGTGAAGAAATAAATATAAGAACCCACTGGAACTAAATTTTCCGTGAAATCTTTTCCATCCCATTTGAAATTTAGATCATTAGATGTAAATACAACCTTGTTTTCTTTGTTTAAAATGGTAATAGCAAAGTCTGAAATTCCTTTTAATTCTATCGCAAAAATGTCGTTCTCTTTATCGTTATTTGGTGTAAATACATTTGGCAATTCTCCTATAAATAAATCTGATTTTCTTGCTTCTACCGATTTTACATCAGCAATTTCGATTGCCTCTTTTTTATCAATATATCCATTTTCAGCAAAAGCTGTTTTTTCAACATTATCTTTAACAATAATTTTATTTTCAGAAATGTTGTTTTTTGTTGGTAAAACCAAATCTACGTCATTTTTTTCAAAATCGTGCGGTAATTCACAATCAAGATGTCTTGTTTTTTCAACCGTTGAAACATTCTCAGCTGAAACTACAAATTTTGATTCCTCTGAATCTGTTTTAATTTCTTGAACTCCTTCTTTTTTATCTTGTTGATTTGGATTTATTTGTTTTTCAGATTTTGCAACCTTCTCTACATTTTCTTTGCTATCATTTGTTAAGAAAAATGTTGCAACAGTAATACTTGCTGCAGTTCCAAGTCCAATCAATAATTTTGAAGTCAAAGATACGCCAGAACTCACAACAGCATTTGTTGCAATTTTAGAAGAAATAGAAGTCCACAACTC
>CAMBRH010000260.1 GCA_945870115.1 Chitinophaga pinensis
TGCTAAAAGAAGTAGAGTTAAATTAAATTTAGTAGAAGCAGCATGGGTTACTTTGTTGTTAAAACTTAAGCAATTTGGAATCTCAATAGAGCAAATGAAAATTATTCATAAGGAACTTCTTTCTATAGATGAAGATTTTATGAAAGGACATTTAAAAAATGCTTTTAATGAAATTAAAAAAGTGACAGAAAATGGCGAACTAAGAGATTTCTTAGAAAACATGAAAGAAGAGGAATATAATGAGGTTCTTGCTGATGAGCAAGCAATTTGTTTCACGGTTTTTGGATTGATAATTTCAAGATTAATGCTTGAAGGTTTAGGTACTGATTTGTTAATTTATTACGATAAATCAATTCAAGAAATCAAAATAGCTTTTTCTTTTTCTGACGAGTCAAATAAGATTAAACAAGGAAATTATATTTTATTTTCTTTACAAGAATTAATCGCTGAAATAATTGAAGATGATAAATTTGAAAAATCACTCATTGAATTTGAAATTTTTGATGAAAAGGAAACAACAATTTTAGAACATTTAAGAAAAAAGAATGTGAAAGAAATAGTTTTAACAAAACTTAATAATGAAGAATATAAAATTACAGTTGTTGAAAATCAAGATGTAATTGGAGATGATGTAAGGCAATTAAAAAGAGCTTTTGGCTTCGATAATTACAAAAAGGTAACCATCATAAATAGAAATAACAAACATGTGGTAGTAGAAAAAACAAAAACTGACACACAAAAATTTTAAAGACCTGACCCATGAATTTGGCTCAAATTGAAATACTTTTTAGACCTATAGCTTTAGCTCTAAGAAACATGAAATTCCAACATGAAAAAGTTGAAAACATGTCAAGTAGAAAATGTTAATACAAAAAACAAAACTGAAGAAAAAAATCAAACTAAGAGAAAATTTTTAGAAGAAATTGACAAAAGTATAGAAAGCTTTTGCGAATTAATTATTGATTGTTACATATCTAATTTAAAATTATGAGTGACTTAGAACTTTTCAAATCTTTTATTGCTAAGGATAAAAGAAAATTACCACAGGGTAATAATGCGATAATTTATACACGAGTATCTCATTCCTCTCAAGAAGATAATACAAGTCTTGAAAGTCAAAAAAAATATTGCGAACTTTTTGCTCAAAGAAAAGGATTAGATGTTGTAGCTTATTTTGGAGGAACATACGAATCAGCAAAGACTGATGACAGAAAAGAGTTTAATCGAATGTTGGCATATTTGAAAAAAACAAAAACTATAAGTACAATTATAGTTTATTCTTATGAGCGTTTTTCAAGGTCAGGTATGCATGGAGCACAAATCGCAGAAGACTTATTGAAATTGAATGGAATTGTAACTTTAGCAGTAACTCAAGAATTAGATCCAACAACAGCTTCAGGATCCTTCCAGCAACAAATTTTCTTTTTGTTTAGTAAAATGGACAATGAACTTAGGAAGGACAAAACTATTACTGGTATGACTGAATTGGTTCGAAAGGGAGTTATTCCATACACAATTCCAAGAGGATATACGAATATCAATAAAGGAGCAAGAGCAATAGATCAAAAATTGGAAATTAATGATGAAGGAAAGTTTCTCAAAAAAGCTTTTGAAATGAAACATGATTTCAATTATTCTGATGCCCTAATTGTCAAAAAATTAAAATTATTAGGGTATACAATTGATCCTAGAAGGTTAGGAGCAGTGTATAAAAATCCATTTTACTGTGGAATAATTGTTTCTAAATTAATTCCAAACGAAATAATTACAGGGAAACATAAAGCACTAATTAGCAAAAACATTTTTTTATCAGTAAATAATATCAAAAATGAGAAGGTAAGTCCAAATTCAATAAGAAGTAATGATTCGGAAAGCTTACCTTTAAAACGATTTCTTAAATGCTCGGTTTGCAATGAAAGTCTAACAGGATTCATAGTAAAGAATAAAAATATTTTCTATTACAAATGTAGAACAAACACATGTCACTCAACAAAAAATGCTTCAATTATGCATCAAAAATTTGAAGAAATAATAAAAGAATTTACAATTGATGAGGATTTAGTTGAAATTATCAAAGTAAAAATCAAAGAATTATTTCAGTCAAAATTTGAAAATAAAATTGAAGAAAATTCTTTGACGAAAAGGAAAATAAAAGAACTCGAAAACAAAATCAATTTAATAGAAGAAAGATTTGTTTTAGGAGAAATAGATAAGGACTTATTTTCAAAATTTACGAAAAAATTAAAACTTGAAAAAGAAGAATTGGAACAACAATTATCAAATTCTAAAATAAATAGTTCAAACCTTGAAAAATGCATAAATTTCGCATTAAAAATATGCAAAAATCCTACAAAAATATGGTCATCAGGTAATTTAGAACAAAGAGTGAAATTTCAAACCTTGATGTTCCCTGAAGGAATAAAGTATGACAAAAAAAATGACGTAGTTCAAACCACAAGAATTAATGAATTATTTTCAAAAATGTTAGATATATCAAGGGTTTTGAAAGATATAAAAAAAGGAGAATCGATTATAAAAAATCAATTCTCCTTTGGAGTGACCGCGGAGGGATTCAAACCCCCAACCCTCAGAGCCGAAATCTGATGCGCTATTCAATTGCGCCACGCAGCCTTGTTTAATTACATTTAATAAAAATGTAGCTAAATTTCTGCCAAAAATAAGTAAATTATTCTGTCTATTTATCTTTAATGATTCTTTTTAAAAGAAAAAATGAAACTTTTTGATTGAAATTAAAAAAAAATCATTTACTTTGTAAAACATTAAACAATATATTATGATTTTAGGAGGTTCTTCAGATGTTATGTATTCACTAGGTGATTTATTTCAAACGATATTTTTATTCTTTGATTGGGTTCAAAATAAATTTAATACAATATTATTGTTATTAGGATTTTTTGGTTTTGCATATTGGATGAATGTTCAGCGAAAAGAGAATCTTAAAGCAAAAAATAATCCAAATCAAATTAAATAATTTAGATTTTTTATATAATTTTAAAGCTTGCTTATGCAGGCTTTTTTTTTGCTTAAATTTATATTTTATGATTGAAAAAACTGTTATTATTACTGCTGGTGGAATTGGAAAACGAATGAATTCCGATTTACCAAAACAGTTTATAGAAATAGATGAAAAATCAATTTTAGCTCATACAATAGCATGTTTTCATGCCTATGATTCAGAAATTCAAATTTTAGTTACTTTACCATCAGAATGGATTGAATATTGGAACAAATGGTGCTTCACAAAATCATTCAATATAAAACATCAAATTATTGAAGGTGGAAATGAACGTTATCATTCCATAAAAAATGCTTTAAATCTTGCCAAAGGAAGCTTAATTGCAATACACGATGGAGTTAGACCATTGGTTTCAACTGAAACAATTGCTAAAGCATTTGAATTAGCCAATGAAAAAGGAAATGCAGTGCCCGTTTTTCCAGTTAAAGAGTCTATCCGATTTATTAAAAGCAATGAAACAAATTCTTTGGATAGAAATAACTATTTCATTGTTCAAACTCCACAAGTTTTTAGTGCTGATTTACTTAGAAAAGCTTACGAAAGAAATTTTCATGATTTTATAACGGATGATGCTTCATTGGTAGAAGAATTAGGGGAAAAAATTTACACTTTTGAAGGAAATGAAGAAAATATCAAAATTACAACACCTTTCGATTTAAGTTTGATGTCAATTTTTTTAGGAATACAATAAAATCAATTCAAAATTACTACTTTTCCAACTTTTCTGCCTTTTTCTGTATTTGAAGCTGTCCAAATTAAATAGGTTCCAGCTTTAACTTTTTCTCCTTTAAGATTTTTTCCATTCCAAGTTGCTGTGCCGCCATTTGATGTTGTTTGAAAAACAAGATTTCCAGAGACATCGGTAAATTTTACATCAGAGTCATACATAATTCCTTGAATTGTTATTACGCCATTAAAATCAGGTTTTACAGGATTTGGGAAAACAATAACTTCTTTGTATTCTGAATCACCGGCAGATGAATTTGTGCGTAAGGACACTAAGCCAATATCTGTAATAATAAATAATTCGCCCGTTTTGGAATTAAATTGCATATCAACAATGTTATTTGAAATTAAAGGGCTGTTATCAGTCGTGTAACTTTCTAAAATCTCCAAACCGTCAGCTGATAGTAGAAAAATTCCTGCATTTGAAGTACCTATCCATTTTCTGTTTCCTCCATCTACCTCAATATCAGCAATTCCCGTATTTCCAAGTAAGTACTCAACATTTCCCTCAAAATCAATTTTTATTCGTTGGCTATTGTATTCGCCTGGAGCGGCTTCAAAGGCATTTTGTGAATTGTATAGAATGGAAAAACCATTAGAAGTTCCAATCCAAATTTCATTATCAAAATCAACTGCAATTGCAGTTACATTCGCATCAGGCAAAGCACCTGTATTTTCACCTTCGTTTAGTTGAATGTATTTATCATCAGATATATCTTCTATCGTTCCATTATCATTAAAGCCAATCAAACCTTCGTCTAAGACAGAAAACCACTTGTTACCGTTATAATCAATAGTTATTTCTCCTGAAAATTTAGTAGCCAAATTTGATCCGCAGTAAAATTGATGCCATACTTTATCTTTCGTTAGTACTTTTAATGGATTCGTTTCGTTACAACTGACAATCCACAAATTTCCTTTTGAGTCGTATTGAACATCTGAGATACACGTTTTATTTGCAATGTCAATTATGAAGGGAGCGTTATTTAGATTATAAGTCTCACTGATATTTACTCCATCATTTGAAATCGATAAGGGAATTTCACTTCTAGAACCAATTGCGATCTCTTTAGAATTCAAAGGATTAATTGAAATGGAAGATACATCAAAAACATTTTTATTTGT
>CAMBRH010000261.1 GCA_945870115.1 Chitinophaga pinensis
TAAAGAAAATAAAGTTCTTAGTTACTTTTGCTTTAAATGAGATGTTAAGATTGTCAATTATTTTTTGTTGTCGGAGAAATTTTTTTTATTTGAAATTAAATTATATATTTGTTCCTAAAAAATTTAACACTGTGAAATCACTTATTATTTTTGCAGGACATTTTATCGTATTAACTAGCTGTAATGCTGATTCTGGAGGTGTTCCTCCCGTTATTTCTCTAAATGGATCTAATGAAGTTTCAGTTTCGCTTCAAGGTACTTTTACAGAATTAGGTGCAACAGCAAACGATCAACAAGATGGAGATTTAACATCAAACATTTTAATCACAGGTGCTGTAAACACGCAATATGCTGATTTATATCGTGTTTACTACGATGTCGTTGATTCTGATGGAAACAAAGCTAATCAGGTTACACGTAATGTGAAAGTTAAAAATGACGCAGCATATTTAGATGGATATTACGATGTAAATTATTTGGCTACTCCAGCTTCTGGAGATGGTTTTAGAATTGATGAATTAGTTAGTTCAAAAACAATTAACAATAAAGTATATATTAATGGAGAAAATCTTGGATTTCACTTTTTTGCAAATGGAAGTTTGATTAGTTTGTTTAAGGAAAATGTTTCAGTTGGCTCTGGAAACGTACTTTCTCCAAATAATTTCTCTTTGAATTACGACATTTCTGGATATAACTACCAAGACAATTACACAAAACAATAAGCGGTTTTTGAAAATATTTTTTGTACTCTTATTTCTTGTTTTACCTTTTTCCTTAAAATCAAATTTATTTGAGAATTATGATATTACACGGTTTTTTCTTTTAAATCTTGTTTTATTGTATTTGATTGCAGTAAGAAAAGGTATTTTTGAGCAAATTCAAACTGTTACAATTATAATTTTTGCATTTTATTTATTCAATTTAATTCAAAGTATTTTTTACCCCAATTTTTTTGATGCAATTTATGATACCCAAAAAATTGTACTAATTGTTTGTGTTTTAGTAATTTTCATTTCTGAATTTCAGGAAGAAGATTTCAGAATTGAGGTTTATAAATCAATTTCAATTGGCGCAATGGTTTGCTGTATTTTTGCAATTTTTCAACTTACTGAAAAACTAGATTTTACAAAAGAAAATCAGTATTATATAACTTCCTTTTTTGAACATAAAAATGTTTTTACAAGTTATTTATTCTTGAGTTTTCCCTTTACAATTCTTCTATATTATAATTCCACTAAAGGATGGAGATATTTTTCAATTTTTACTTTTATTGTTTCATTTTCGTTTGTATTAATTCTTCAAACGAGGTCAATTTATTTGGCAATAATTTTTTGTTTGATAACGTTTTACGTGCTTTATTTCAGGCAAATAAATCAATTTATCAAACGAAAATATGTTCTTTTTTCTCTTGCTTTTGTTATTTTAATAATTTCAGCAACAAGTTTAAATGTGTGGAATAAAATCACGATTTCAAGTTTCACAAAAAGTGAATCAGCGATTGAAAGAGTAAAAGTTTGGAATAAAACAGTACAATTAATTGCAGAAAATCCAATTTTTGGTGTTGGTCCAGGAAATTGGAAATACCAATACTTAAAATATGGCGTTGGTGATATCGAAAGTGTTGCTTTTTCTTTGGTGACCTTTCAAAAACCACACAATGATTTTTTGTGGATTTTAGCTGAAAATGGTCTTGTTGGATTTTTACTTTTTGCTTCAATTTTAATTTATATTTTAATTCTTGTTGTTAAAGCTAGAAAAGTGAATTTAAGCAATACTGCCAAAATTTGTATTGCATTTTTGGTTGGTTTATTAGCAGATTCTTTTTTTAGTTTTCCGAAAGAAAAAATTTCGCACATACTTTTAGCAAGTATTATATTGGTTGTTTTAATTGCTGAATTAAATCCGAAAACCTACAAAATTTCAATTTTAAGTCAAAAAATTATTCGCTTTTCTTTCTTTGGAATTCTTTTTTTCAGTTTATTAATAAGTGTTTTTAGATTTAAAGGAGAATATTATTCTATGAAATTATTTCAAGCAAAACACGAAAATAATTACAGAAATTTAATTGATTTTGGACAAAAGGGAAACTCTTTATTTTACAAAACAAATCTTACGTCAATTCCATTGAAGTCATACATGGGTTATGGCTACAATAAATTGGGAAAATACGATTCCTTGTTTTTGGTTTCAAGAGAAGCGTATTTGATTTCCCCATATAGTTTTGAAGTATTGAACAATTATGGATTTATTTTGGAAAAATTTCATCAATACCGAGAAGCAAAAAAAATAATGCTTGAAGCATATCGCATTAATCCAAAAAACGAAATGACTTTGTACAATTTAGTTGTCTTAGAATTTAACACGAAAAATTATCAGAAAGCATTATTTTGGTTGACAAAAATCCGCAATTATAAAGATAAATATAAAAAAACTTTTGAAAAAATAACAAGTAATTTATAGACTAATCATATGATAAAAAAGATGCCGTAGGAGAAAAAGCAAAGCTTTTGAAGAACCAACGATAGTGCAGTGATAAAATTGTTTGTAACGACAGAATAAAATCCGCCTTCAATCTGTAAAAACTTCAAGATTTAAGGAACAAAGAGTAAAATAAAAACAAGTTTTCTTAATTTAAAATTTTATCTTTGCCTTATGAAGAAATTTGCATTATTACTGATTTTGTTTTCATTCTTTTCATGTAAAAGTGAAACAGATAAAAAAGATATATTTGGGAAGGAAAAAGTTGAAAATACGAAAAATTCTAGTTTTGAAGAGCGCGTAAAAAGAGAAATCGAAGTAAAACTTGAGATTCCCATTAAAGAAAAATACGAGTTAAAAATACATTATGCTTTCTTAAATGCTGACGCAAACAAAGATGCAATTATTACTGTAAACCGCTTAGATTTCGCAATGGATGAAGCTGCAAAAGCAAAAAACACAGCAAAAAGGGCAGAGTTTGGTTATATGGGAAATTATAATTATTTTTTCTACTATGATGGGAAATTGGATAAAATTTCAGTGCCAATGGTTGTCGCTTCAAGTTCAAAAAGTCCATTAAAAGTAACATTTAACAATATTCAATCGGAAATTTACCAAGATGTAAGCATTGATTATAGAATAAAAAATGCAGCCTTTAGATCATATTATCTGATTGAAAATGGTTCCTGTCAAATTATTTTTCAATGGAAATTGTTTGACCAAATTGGTTTGGATTCTTACGAAGCAAATTTTATAAAATACGATGAAGGAACACTTTCCTTGACGAAAGATATTTTAATTTACAGAGGAAAAATAAAAGATTATACAACAAAAGTGGAAGATTTCTACGACTATAATCCAACAATTGAAAATACAAATGAAGAACTTTATAGGTTTTTTTATGATCCTAGGACTATGAAATATATGACAAAAAAGAAGTAATTTTTTTTTTAAGAATTATTTTGTCCTTGCTTTTAGTTTTAAATTTATCATTAGCATGGGTTAACTCAAAATTTGAAACTTTCAAAAGCGCCTAAAACTAAATCTTAAAAAACTAAATTTAGAATTATATTTAAAATAAACTTATATGACAACACAAACAATAATTATCCTAACATTAATTGGAATTTCTGCAGGAATTCTGAGTGGCTTTGTCGGAATTGGCGGAGGAATTGTGATTGTTCCGGCTTTGATTTATTTTTTGAATTTCACGCAGCATCAAGCGCAAGGAACAAGTTTATTTGTCTTAGTTTTGCCAGTTGTGGCACTTGCTATGATGAATTATTGGAAAACAGATAATGTCAATTGGAAATTTGGTTTGATCATCGCTTCAACCTTCATTATTGGTGGATATTTTGGTTCAAAACTGGCGCTTAAACTATCTCCAGGAATGGTGAAATTTGTTTTTGGATTAATCATGGCGTACGTTTCCTTTAAAATGATTGTTTCAGGTTATAATTCTATTCAAAAATGACAGCTATTCAACAAAAAATCAACATTTTAGCGAAAGATATTTTTCCGAAAATTGTTGAATATCGTCGACATTTACATCAGTTTCCAGAATTATCGTATCAAGAATTTGAAACTGCTGAATTTGTCAAAAAACACCTCCAAAAAATTGGAATTACAGACATAAAAACGCTTTCAAATACGGGAGTTATTGCCTTGATTTCAGGAAAAAATCACACTGAAAATCAAGATTGCATCGCTTTGAGAGCTGATTTAGATGCTCTGCCGATTTTTGAAGAAAATGAAACGGATTATATTTCTAGAAACTGGGGAGTAATGCATGCCTGCGGTCACGATGTGCACACTTCTATTTTATTGGGAACAGCAGAAATTTTGTTTCAATTAAGAGATGAATTGCCTCAGCCGATAAAACTCATTTTTCAGCCTGGAGAAGAGAAGAATCCAGGTGGAGCTTCTTTGTTGATTGCTGAAGGTGTTTTAAAAACCCCAAAAGTAAAAGAAATGTTTGCCTTACACGTTTTTCCAGATTTAGAAGTCGGAAAACTAGGTTTCAGAGAAGGTTTGTACATGGCTTCTTGCGATGAAATTTACATGACAATTCACGGAAAAGGTGGACATGGAGCAACACCAAATCAATGTATTGATCCAATTTTGATTGGTGCAACAATCGTGACGCAATTACAGCAAATTGTGAGTAGAAAATGTGATCCAAAAACGCCTTGTGTTTTATCTTTCGGGCATTTTGAAGGCATTGGAGCAACAAATATTATTCCGTCAAAAGTCATTTTGAAAGGAACTTTTCGCACCATGGATGAAAAATGGCGAGCGGAAGCTTTGTTGGAAATAGAAAAACAAGCAAGAGCAATTGTTGAATCTCAAGGAGGAAAATTGGAACTTGAAATAAGTAAAGGTTATCCTTATTTGGA
>CAMBRH010000262.1 GCA_945870115.1 Chitinophaga pinensis
AAGCTCTCAGTGCTGTTGCTACTTTCGTTTTCAAGGATTTAATTCCTTCGTCTTTTCGTTTTAATGCTTCCTCCAATTCGGTAACTTTTTTCTCGCGATCAACAAGTAATCGTTGTTTTGTTTTCAATTCAGTTTCTAAGGCGATTAAGGCATCTTCTTTACGCTGTAACTCTAGATTTTTGGCATCTAAATCATTTTGTAAAGCACCAGTTTGTTTGATTCTAGTGGTTTTATCCTGCTCCAATTTTTTTTCAAATTCTAAATTTTGCAAAACCATTCTATCATACTGAATTTGAATCAAATGATATTGCGCATTCAAACGAACAGTATCTTCTTTCAAGTTTAAAACATCGTTTTGAATTGAAACCAATTGAGCTGAAAGTTCTTTGGCTTTGTCTTCGTTCGTTATTGAAGTACTTTTGAATTTTGCTAATTCTTCAGAATTTATTTTTTCTCTTGCGACTAATTCATTGTATTTTTTTGCTGGAACACAAGAAAAAGAAATGGAAATTAAAATATATAAAAGTGTGAATTTTTGTAACATGATTTGCTTTTTTGTAAAAATATTATTCTTACAAATTTCGCATCAAAAAGCGTTCATCTTCAAGTTAATGATTTAAGTTATAAACAGAATTTGTTTTATAAACTTAATTGAATACCATTTGTTAAAACAAAAGGAGATAAAAATTGATTATTTTTAGCATTTTATTTTTAAAATATTAGGAACCATGAATACATATTATAACCCAGACGATTTAAAAAAATTTGGTAAAATTTCAGAATTTGAGCCAAATTTAGCAAAGAAATTTTTCGATTACTACGGAGAAGTTTTCAAGGAAGGAGCTTTGACTGAAAGAGAAAAATCATTGATTGCTTTAGCTGTTGCGCACACAATTCAATGCCCATATTGCATTGATGCCTATACACAAGACACGATGGAAAAAGGCTGTGATGAAGCTCAATTAATGGAAGCTGTGCACGTAGCAGCCTCAATTCGTGGAGGAGCAACATTGGTTCACGGTGTGCAAATGATGAATAAATACAAAGAACTTTCAATGTAAATATAGTTATGAGTGATGAATTATGAGTGATGAATTGAAGCACATTACTCATAACTTATTACTCATAATTCATAACTCAAATAAATGATAAAATCTTTGAAATCTCTTGGACACGAATTAACAGAATCGCAAAAACAATTACAATTATTGCAATTAACTAATTTAATGCCTTTTGAAGATAAATTAAAGGAAACAAATTTATTTCCTTTGACGACAATTCCTATGGAAATTTTCCAAATTAATGTTGGGAAAATGTGCAATCAAGTTTGCAAACATTGCCATGTTGATGCTGGTCCAGACAGGAAAGAAATTATGTCTAGAGAAACCATGCAAGATTGTATTAATGCGATTCAAAAAACGAATGTTTATACAGTTGATTTAACAGGTGGCGCACCAGAAATGAATCCAGATTTCAGGTGGTTTGTAGAAGAATTGTCGAAATTGGGAAAAAAAATAATTGTTCGTTGTAATTTGACAATCATCCAAGCAAATAAAAAGTACCACGATTTGCCAGATTTTTTCAAGAAACATAAAATTGAAGTAATTTCCTCTTTGCCTTATTTTAGCGCCTCAAAAACAGATGCACAAAGGGGAGAAGGGGTTTTTGAGAAAAGTATTCGTGCATTAAAATTGTTGAATGAGGTTGGCTACGGAAAAGAAGGAAGTGGATTGATTTTAAATTTGGTCTATAATCCAGCGGGAGCATTTTTACCTGCTTCGCAAATGGCTCTTGAGAAAGAATTTAAACTTAAATTAAAATCAGGATTTGACATTGAATTTAACTCCCTTTTTGCAATCACCAATTTACCAATTAGTCGATTTTTAGATTATTTAGTTAGTTCAAAAAACTATGAATCTTACATGGAAAAATTAGTAGCTGCGTACAATCCAATTGCGGCTACAAACGTGATGTGTAGAAATACAATTTCAGTCTCTTGGGATGGTTTTTTGTACGATTGTGATTTTAATCAAATGCTCAATTTAAAAGTTGCAACACACAATAGTCAACATGTGAAAGATTTTAATTTTGACTCACTTTCTCAGAGAAATATCATTGTAAATCAACATTGTTATGGTTGCACAGCTGGCTCGGGTTCAAGTTGCGGTGGATCTGTTGTATAATAAAAATTCACATGAAAAAAGCTTTAATAATATTTCAAAAAAACGCCGAACTTGGAAAAGTAAAAACAAGACTTGCAAAAGATGTAGGAAATGAAAAAGCCTTGGAAATTTATAATTATTTGACAAATTTCACACATGACTTAATTCAAAAATTGGATGTAGATAAATTCTTGTTTTATTCGGATTATTTGCCCGAAAATCAAAATTTCCCAGAAGATTATCACTTAAAAATCCAAACTGGAAATGATTTAGGAGAGCGAATGTTTAATGCTTTTAAAGAAGTTAAATCATTTGGATATGAATCAGTAGTCATTGTTGGGACGGATTGCATTGAATTAACTATGGAAATTCTAGAAACGGCGTTTGATAAATTAGAAAATACTGATTTTGTTGTCGGGCCAGCCATAGATGGTGGTTATTATTTATTAGGTTCAACAAAATTGGATAAATCAATTTTTATGGATAAAACTTGGAGTTCAAATACTGTTTTTTCTGATACGATTAAAAATTTGGAGGAAAATGAAGCAAGTTATTTTTTACTTCCAATTTTATCTGATATCGATACAGTAGATGATTTAAAGGAATTAAAGCTGAAATTTGAATGCTAAAAATGATCAAATCGGTTTAAAAAAATTTTTTAAAGGGGAATATCAATATTAAGTGGCTTGTTTATTAAATTAAGTTCACTATTTTTGAAAACTAAATGATTAAATACAAAGTTAAAATAGAAGAGCAAGAACTTGTATCGCTTATAAAGGCAGGTTCTGAAAGTGCATTTAGTTATTTGTATGATAATTATTCTGCTGCTTTGTATGGAATTATTTTTAGAATTGTGGAAGATTCCGACCGATCAAATGATGTTTTGCAAGATACTTTTGTGAAAATTTGGAAAAACAAAGATTCCTACGATACTTCCAAAGGAACAATTTTTACCTGGATGTTAAATATCGCTCGAAATTCAGCAATAGATTCAAATCGATCTAAACATGTAAAATATAAAATCCAAATTGATGAACGGATTGTTGATAATGAAACGCGCGTAAACGATCATTTAAAAACGGATAACATTGGGATAAAAGAAACGGTTTCAAAACTGAAGGCTGAATATCAACTTGTAATTAATTATATTTATTTGCAAGGATATACGCAGCAAGAATTTTCAGATGAATTCAAAATTCCTTTGGGAACCGTTAAAACAAGAACTCGAGCTGCTTTGCTAGAATTACGCAAATTATTGAATTGAATTTTCTTTAAAAAGATGATTTTGTATTTTGCAGAAACAATAATTATTTCATTTCTACAGCTAAAATTTCTTCCCAAAAACCTTTAATTGTTTTTCCATCGCACTTGATCATTTGGGGAACAATACTTGCGGGAGAAAAACCAGGAGTTGTATTCACTTCAATCACAAAAGCTTTATTTTCAACTACCATAAAATCTATTCGAGCAATTGAACGTAAATTCAATAAATCATAAATCTTTTTTGCTATATCTTGCACTTGATTTTTTACTTCGTCAGATACTCTAGCTGGAGTAATTTCTTGTGATTTACCCAAATATTTTGCTTCGTAATCAAAAAAATCATTTTCAGTAGCAATTTCCGTTAAGGGCAAAGCATAAATTCCATTTGTAGAACGATAAACCCCACAAGTAACTTCTGTTCCTTTTAAGAACGATTCTATTACAACTGTTTGACCTTCGGCAAATGCTTTATCTAAAGCAGGTTTCAATTCCGCTTCGGATTTAACTTTTGAAATTCCATAACTAGATCCAGAATCAGCGGGTTTTACAAAACAAGGTAAACCCAATTCTTCAATGATGCTTTTTTCTGAATTTAAAAATCCATTTTTCAATAAAATTGACTTCGCAACAGGAATATCAAAACCACTCAAAAATTGATTGCAATACCATTTATCAAAAGAAAGTTCGGAAGCCAAAGCTCCAGAATTGATAAAAGGAATATTTTTCATTTCAAAATAGGCTTGTAATTTACCATTTTCTCCAGGATTTCCATGAATGTAAATTAATGCTGTATCCAAATTAATTGTTGTTTCATTCATAGAAAAATTCAAATTCCAAGGATCAAAATTAAATTCTTCATCTTGATAAATTGCGGTCCATTTTTCTTCAGAATCATTCTTTTTTTCAATCTTCACTAAAAAAACAGTGTGCCCATCTGGAAAATTTTCCAAAATTGTTTTTGCACTTTTTAATGAGATTTCAAATTCAGAGGAAAAACCTCCACAAAATATTCCTATTGCTGACATGATTTTTTTCTTCAAAATTAAATAAGAAATCCAATTAAAATAACAATGAACATGAAAGTTATCAGCATTCTTTTTTTGAAAAACCATGGCGTAAATTTAAACTTAGGAATCCAAGGATAAAAGATAAAATTGTAGTACAAATCAGCTATTTGTCTCGCTTAACATCGCTTAAATTTATTTTTTTACATGTAGACATTAAAAATAATTTGAATGATAGGATAAAATTAAGTTAATTTATTTTTTTTTTTCAAAGAACAATTATACCTTTGCAGTGTTAATATCTAAGATTAGATAATAATCTTTTTCAGTGAATAGTGGTTAGGTTAGGTTAAGAGAGCGATATCAAATTTATTTGATGTCGCTTTTTTTTAATTAATAATTTCTCCTAGCAAAAGTATC
>CAMBRH010000263.1 GCA_945870115.1 Chitinophaga pinensis
AAACAAACAAAAATTATCAGATTAAATACTATATTTTTAAGTGAGAATTTTAATGTTAAAAAAAGATTACTTAAGGTATAAGTAAAAATTGCACCTAAAACAACTGCATAACTGTTAATCCCATTTGAAAATAAAAAATTCACACGCTCTACATTTATTCCATAATTAGCCAAAATCATTGATTGACCAATATTTATTTCACTATCTACACTTAAATCTGATTTTATATTAAAAACCCAGCAAACAAAATTTAATGAGATATAAAATACGAATGGAGTAATTATATAATTTTCAAATATGTCTTTAAAACTTAATTTTTCATTTTCATAAATGAAAATCAACTCTGAAACATAAGCTAAAAAAAACAAATTAAATCCTAAAAAATTAATTAAAATAAGAATTGAAAACTCATTTGCCCTAAGAATACAAATTAAAAAAACTAGATAAAAAAGAAGAACTAAGTACTTCTTTTTTGCATTTATTTTTTTAAAAAAGATTAGCTTATCTTGAGATAAATAAAATAAAAAGACACCAATTTGAACAGTAGTTAATAAATATTGAATAATAAAAGTATTATCAATTCTTTGAAGATTTAATAAACTAATAAAAAACAATATAAATAATATTTGTTTCATTTTGTTCTTAATAAAAAAGAAATCAATTTTTGCGACTCATCAAAGTTTTTAAAGTCTGACTCTGTTATCTTACTAAAATCCTTATTTTGTAAAAAAGAATTAAACATTTTTAGTGAATTTAATTTTATCGAATTTGGATAAGGTATTGAACCTAAATATCCATTTGCTGGAACGATAACTTTTTTTCGTAACTGCATTGATCTTCCCATAAAACCACTTGGTCTATTATTTGAATAATAACAATAAATATAAGCTGAATTTTTTATTAAATAAATCAATTCTTCGTTAGAGACATACTTATCAATATGATAAACATTTTCTAATTTTGATTCTTCTAAGAAGTTTGCTTTACCAACAATAATAAAAAAGAGATTTTTTTCACTTTCAATCCATTCTTTTAGGTCATCCAGATTTTTTTTTGCCGTACTTGTATTATTAACTATTAAAACAGAATTATTTTTATTTTCAACTGATAAAGTATCAAACTCATCCATTTTTTCAATATTATAGTTTAAATATTTTAAATCATAATACTGAAAATCATACGTTAATAATGAAACAATGCTCTTTAAATCATTTTCATAACTTGTATCTTTATGTATGGAAATTAAATTAAAACGTCTTGTTACAGTAAAAAAGCGAATTACGTAATATTTAATCCATTTTTTTAATGCGCGTTTTTTAGCGTGATTCCAATAACTCAATGAAAACTTTTTTTGTAATAAGGTTTCAGCTGAAACCGATACTCCAAAATTTAATTTACTAAAAAAAAAGCGAAACATCAACCACAAATAATCTGGATTATCATCAATGTCTAAAAAAATAATTGAAGATCGAATTTGAAAAATGGCAGCAAATTTTTGTTTAAACGATTTACAAAAAACTACTTCGTTACCCTTTAAAACTTGTTCTAAAAACAAAGAATAGTCCGAATAATGACCTTTTTTATTTGGTATAAAAACATTAAACCTCATTTTCCTAAAAATTCTTTTAATGTTTTTCTTTCAAAAATTTCAAGATGACCTCCTTCAGTACAATTGTATATCTTTTTACCGTAGGAATTAAATTGATCATTCGCCATATTGTAACTATATTCACTTTGTGGAATATCTGGTAATTGCCATTTCATATCTCCTGAGAAATATCTTTTATCAAAATGATTATCATCTTCTTCTTTAGAATTAATGGTAGCATTTGCAGGACCAGTTTCCTTAAAATAATGATCACATCCAACTAAAGCTACTTCTTTAAACCCCATGTGGAATGCTAATTGCATTGCAACAAAAGTCACTGTTCCTCCCTGATTAATACTCATCGAACAATCTCTTGCGAAAGTTTTCATCTGAGTAGAATGTAAAAAAACAACATTATCACGAGACTTAACAAATTTATTACCTCTGTAATTCACAAATAATGGAATATCTGTTTCATTAAAATAATCTTTATTTTGTTCAATAACTAATTGGTTAACACTCACGATACACGATGGTCTGAAATTACTTCTATCAAATAGCAAATTAATTTTATTCATTCCAAAAGTGTAAGTATCTTTCAATAAATCAAAATCAACTTTATTTAAGCTTGGACCATTACATAAAATAACTGCCTTTTTTCCTTCGAATTTATTTCTCATTTTTTTCAACTTTCTTCTTGAACTAAAAGAAGTTAAAGATAAATCCCACTTTAGTCTTCCTTTTAGTAAGCCAAAAGCAGATCTATAAGGATTGATGATATCTTTAGAAGATGTAATTTGATTTTTGAAGATTTTAATGTCTTGATCCATAATTTAAATAATTAGATTACAAATAAATGTAAAATTGTGTATAAAATAAAAATACTAATGGGTAAAAGTGAAATATTTTTTTCAAATTCAAAAAATTTCATATTTAATAATTTTAAAGAATAATAAGCTGAATACCAACAATAAAAACCTAAGTAACCAATTAACATGGCTGTTGGTATAGAATAAATACCAATTAACGGTATTAATAAATAAGCACTAACTATAAAAATAACACCTGAAACTCCATCTGCAATATGTGAGATTATGTGATTACTCGTAAGATACAATTGAATATGAAGAGCTCCGTATCTATGAGCATAAAACGCACAACACATTAAAATCCACAATCCACCTGATACAAATTTTAAATCACTTCCAATAAATTTAAGAAAGTATTCAAAAAATAATCCTGTTAATATTATTCCTAAGACATAGAATATGTGACTTTTCCTCATTCCATCTGAAGCAATTTTCAAGAATTTAGTTTCATCACCTTCAGCTCTTGTTCTTGATAATAATGGGATTTTTGAATAAAATGGTGCGTTTGAAACATTCCTAATCTCAGTCAAAATTCTTACTGCAACTAAATATGAAGCAACTAAATTAGTATCACCAATTTGAGCATATAATAGACTTGACAAATTTGTTAAACCTGAAGACAACAAACCGGAAACGCCTGTTTTCCATGCTGGCTTCCATATTTTTTTAAAAAAGGGTAATTCAAAATTTCTTTTTTTAAATGCTTTTATTTTTCCCTCCGATACCTTTCTAGCTAATAAAAAATTCCTTATAAAATTTAAGTAATAGCCTACACTTATCGCTATGGATAAATTTAATAAAGAAGGTCTAAAAATAAGAACAAATGAACACAAAAGGATTGTAAATAATCTAAAAAAAGACTCGATTCTTCTTACTAAAGCTATTTGATTTAATCCTTCTAAATAGTTTATATAGATTTTACCATAAAACTCAAATATTATTGAGACTGAAATTACTCCCCAACCAATCCAAGCTTCATAAGGATTTGATAAATTAGAAATCGGCTTATTTAAACTAAAATATCCTATCAATAAAAATGCAATTAATAAAAATACTGATAGCCATATATAAATGAATTTCATGTGAGAAAATAATTTTTCAATTAAATCCCAATTTTCTTCTTTATCACTTTTACTTTTATCAAACGATTTTATTTCATCAATATCTATGGCTCCACCCAAAGCAAAAGAAAAAAGCCTAACAAACGTATTTCTAAAACCTAAATCTGCTATTCCATTCATAGAAATTATGGCGGCAAATAAATACCAAACAACAATTTCATTTGCATCAAAATTTTTAAGTATAAATGGAGTTACTAATAATAAACTTGCTGACTTAGTAAAATAACTTAGCCAAGTCATAATTGTTGGTGAATTCCAAATACGATTAAACTTATTTTTAATAGCCATTTACAATGTTTTTAAAAACTGAATAATCTATAAAAAATCTTTTTTTAGAATCTTTCAAATATAAATCCCATGGAATTAAAAGCTCAATATTATTTTTTAGACAATATTTCATTAAAAAATATTGATCCTCTTTATTTGAAGAATTGGTAGTTAATAACTGAGTTTTATTCATCCTTTTGGCTTTTGCAAAAATTTTATTAAGTGTTGAATCTACTAAGAGACTTGAATTAATTTCAGCAATACCGCCATCAAATACTTGTAAAAAATCATCCCAGTTACCATTGTAATTATTTACTAAAAATTTCAAATCTTTATTGATTGTTAACATTTCTTTTTTCCAATCGACTAAAAAATTTGTCACGCTCATTGCCTGAAATTTTTCATATCTCAAAATTAAGTCGCCTTTTTTGTTTTTTTTATTTTTAGAATATTTAGTAACCTTCTTCTTAATCTTTGCCTTTTGAGGAGCAAAGTCTTTATTTTTAGCTAAAAAGCCATCAACACAATAATCACAAAAACATCCAACTAAATTTTCTTTTTTTAATCTAATATTAAATTCTGGATCATCTAAAAACAAAGCATATGGTTTCAAACTAATCAAAAATTTAGACCGTTTATAAAATGTTTGAACAAACATTGGATTATTTACACATCCCCAATAAGGATTCTTAATTTTGTCATTAACCATCCAAGGAGCAATATAATTTTGATTATTGCTTTTTAAAATTCTTGTACTTTTTGTTGTATAGCCTAAGGAATCTGGAATTTGAGGGTTTAATGCTAAACTGTAAGGAATGTTTAAATCACTATATACTTTTAATTCTTTTTTATCAGTAGTATAAATCCAATCAATTCTTTTTGGCTTAAACTCTTTTATTGCCTTTTCAGTACTAATCGTGTCATTATTATCTATTGGATGAAACCATCTTGAAGATAGTACAAAATTATTTTCTGATGAATT
>CAMBRH010000264.1 GCA_945870115.1 Chitinophaga pinensis
AAAATTTCAAAAGCTGGAAGTTATTTATCTTTGACTAATTCTCAAAACATTCTAATTGAATCAATTCAGGTTCCAGAATTATTTTTTGATATTAGTTACGGTAAAACGCAGGATGGAAATGATACGTGGTCATATTTTTCAAGTCCAAGTCCTGATTCTACTAATAATTTAAGTATTGCTTATTTTTGTTTGTTAAATTCACCTCAAATTGAAGTGGAAAGTGGCAAATTTACGAGCTCCTTTTCAACAACAATTTCTCATTCTGACACTGGCATTACCTTAAAATATTCACTTGATGGATCAGACCCATTCACAAATGGCACAATTTATAGTTCTCCTGTGTTAATTGAAAACATCGATTACTCAAATAATTTTTCAACTATTCCGACAAATCCATCGTTTACCTTCCCAATCGGAGCCTACAATGATGTTCGGGCAGATACAAGAGGTTGGCTTCCTCCTTTTGGTAATTTAGAAAATATTGCTGTTTTAAAAGTTCAAGCTTCTAAAAATGGCTGTATTGCAAGTCCAGTTGAGAGTAGAACCTATTTGATTAACAACGATGATAGTTTGGCTGTGATTTCAATTTTTGTTGATTCAATGGATTTCTTTTCTGACGAATATGGAATCTATGTTTATGGAGATGATTCACTTGGAAATTATAATCTAGAAGGAATTCAATCCGAAAGAAAAGCAAAAATTGATTATTTCAATCAAACTAAAAACCTTGTTTTTTCAGAAATTGTTGGATTAAAAATTTCTGGGCATGGTTCAAGACATTCGGCAGTGAAAAACCTTCAAATGGATTTCAGAGAAGAATACGGTTCTAACTTTTTGGACACCAATTTATTTCAAAATTCTATTTTGCATAAATACGAATCACTTTCTTTGCGTTCTGGTGGACATCGTCCTGATTGCTTACCAAGAGATGATTATTCTTCTGATTTATTTTCCAAAATTGCAATTGATCATTCAGAATATGAGTTTGTAAATGTGTATCTGAACGGAGAATATTGGGGAATTCATGCCATAAAAGAGCGCATGAACGAGGATTACATTTCTGAAAAATATAACTTGGATAATGATGATTTAATCATTTTAGAAAATTCGCATGATTTGAGTTATGGAAATATTTCTGACGAAACGGATTATTACAATTTAATTGAATTTGCGCAATCAAATGATTTGAATGTTCCAGCAAATTACAATCACATTGATTCCGTAATTGACATTGAAAATTTCACGAATTATTTGTGTTCAGAAATTTTTGTTGGAAATGCTGATTGGCCAAATAGTAACATTAAATATTGGAAAAAAAGAACTGCCATTAATTCTGATGCAGCTTTTGGTCATGATGGAAAATGGCGCTGGTTACTTTATGACATTGACGGTGGTTTTGGTGGATCATGCACTGATGTATTTCCAACTTTTAACACTTTGGTTTGGGCACATCAAACAAGCCAATATTTTGAAGAATACACAAAATTGATTATTGGTTTGATGAACAGTCAACAATTTCGTACAAATTACATCAATCGCATGAGTGATTTGTTGAATTCCAGTTTTTTGCCAACAGTTACTCGACCAAAATTAGCAACAGTTTTAGGTAAATTAGATATCGAAATTGACAATCACATCAATCGCTGGAGATATCCTTCAACAGCTATTACCTTAGAAGACAGAGCAACTGAAATTCCAAATTTAGATAAGTGGAATTATTTAGAAGTTAAATTAGATTCTTTTTTAATTGCTCGTCCTTACTATACAAGACTTCACATGACTAATTTGTGGGGATTAACTGATTCTGCAAAAATCACTTTGGATGTAAATTCAATTGTAAAAGGAGAAGTAAAAATCAATTCTATTCAGATAAATGATGATTTAGAAGGCGTAAATTCAAATCCATATCCGTGGGAAGGAATGTATTTTAAAAATTTGGCAATTCCTTTAAAGGCAATTCCGAATCCTGGCTACCGTTTTGTGGAATGGCTTGAAACTGGAAATACCCAAAGTGAAATTGTAATTAATGTCAATTCAGATACAATTTTTACCGCGATTTTTGATTTAGATCCAAATTATTCGCCAGATTCTCCCTTAAAAATAAATGAATTAATGGCTCAAAACACGCAAACAATTAAAGATGAATTCAATGAATTTGATGATTGGATAGAAATTTATAATCCAAATTCTCATACAGTAAACTTGAATGGCTATTTTTTAACAGACGATAAAAGTCATTTGAAAAAATACAAAATTAGCAATGATTTTATTGTTCCAGCGAATGGATTTAAGCTTTTTTGGGCTGATGATCAAGCTGGACAAGGAATAAATCACGCAAATTTTAAACTTGCTGGAAATGGCGAATTTGTAGCACTTACAAAGCCAAATGGAATTCACATTGTTGATTCGGTAAGTTATTTTTCTTCCCAAAACGATATTTCTTATGGCCGTTCTTTTGATGGAAATGGTTCTTGGACTACTTTTACTGATCCAACTCCAAATGCGAGTAATCAAAGTGCTGAAATTCAAGAAATCTCAAATCCGATAGCTATCGGATCAACTTTTACCATTTATCCAAATCCAACAAATACAGATTTAATTTATTTTTCTAAAACCATTAGCGGAAAATTACTTGGTATCAATGGTCAAGAAATTAAATCATTTTCAACTGTAAATTCATTGTCAATTTCTAAACTAGAAAATGGCATTTATTTTATTTCTGAAGAAAATGGAAGTGTGAAAAAGTTTGTTGTGAGAAGATAATTTCAACTAATTTTTTCTATTTGGTAAATTACTCCTTGTTCATCATTAAAATTAAATGGTTTTAAATACTTTAGTCCAATTTTTTCAAGCACTTTTATTGAACCAATATTTTTTAACATTGCCCTTCCAAGAATTTTTTGCATCTTAAATTTTTCAAATCCCAATTTCAAACATGCTTCAGCAGCTTCTGTTGCGTAACCTTTATTCCAATGCTTTTTGAAAAATCTAAATCCAATGTCAAATTCATCAAGTTCAGGTGAATATTTTAATCCACACCAACCTAAAAAATCATTGTTTTCTTTATTAATTACTGCCCAACGACCAAATCCATATTTAGAATAATGATCGTATTTTTCTAAAAATGTTTTTGCGCCTTGAACATCCGAAAAAGGCTCATCACCTGTAAATTGTAAAACTTCTGGATCAAGATTTAAGAGATACATATTTTCAGCATCAGAAATAGTCAATTCTCTTAAAAACAATCTCTTAGTTTCAATAATTTTTGTATTCATGGCAAAAGTTTAATAGAAAAATTATTTTGATTTTTCAGTCAACTCAGCCAACAACTCATCTAAATTTCCGATAGCCATTGTGAAACCTTCTTTAAATCCTAAAGAGATTATTTTTTCAAGATCAGTCAGACTTTCATATTTTGCTACAATATTTACCGTTGTCGTATCTTTATTTTCAACAAAAGTATTTGTCCACAAAGTTCGTGGCATTTCTGAATTTATATTCCCATTTTCATCACAAAAAGCGTCTAAACCAGCATAACTTTTATGTAAATCAATTTTTTGATAGTCATTCTTACACCAATGTTTTTCATTTTGCGGACTAACCATTGCGTACAACCACATTCCACCTTCAACAAAATTCATGGATTTTGTCACTGTTCGGTATGGTTTTGGTGCCCACCACAAATCAAGCATTTCAGGTTTTGTCCATGCATCCCAAGTCAAAGACAGGCTTGCTGCAAATTCACGTTTTACATTAACCGTGTTGTTTTCTTTGTTAATTGTAAAATCAAATAATAAGTTATTTTTCATTTTTTTCGTTTTTAAAATTTTTTAATACCTCATCGATCTGATGGAAACGAGTCTCCCAAATTTCCCGAAACTGTTCCATCCATAAATCTATTTCTTTCATTTTATTTACTTCTAAATGATAATAAATTTCACGACCTATTTGCTCTTGACCAATAAGTTCACATTCTGACAAGATTTTTATGTGTTTTGAAACTGCTTGTCTTGATGAATCAAAATGTTCAGCAATGGCATTTGGAGTCATGGCTTGAAGTGCAATTAAAGTAATAATCGCTCTTCTCGTTGGGTCTGCTATTGCTTGAAAAATATCTCTACGCATTTCTGTTATTCATTTTCAATTATGAAACTAATTGGTTGCAAATATACATGCAACTTTTCGGTTTCGCAAATTTTATTTTATTTTTTTTCAAAAAATTACAGGCAAATAAATTCTCAACTAAATTATTCTTACTTTTAGGCTTCAATAAAAATATGAATAAGTCAGTTTTAAGTTTAATTCTAATTCTTTTTACAAAAATTATTTTTTGTCAACAAGATTCTATTTCATTAAAAAGATATGAAAATATAAATTGGTTTTCTAAGGATCAAATTTTCGAAAACACCAATTTATGGAAAAAATCAATTGTTCCGCTTGGACTGATGGGAATTGGGCTTTCATTGAACAAGCTGGAAACAAAAATCAAACTTCAAAATCAATTTCGAGAGCCTTTCAATGGATTTAAAACCAAAGCGGATGATTTTATTCAATACGCTCCCGTTCTTGAACTTTACACTTTTGATTTATGTAAATTTAAAGCTCAAAATTCCATATGGACCCAAACAAAATACCTAGCCATTTCGGAAGTTATTACTACTGGAATTGTGCTTACTTTAAAATATTCTTTAAAAATCCAACGTCCAGAAAATGGAACATTTAATTCCTTTCCATCGGGACATACGGCGCAAGCTTTTGTTGAAAGTCAAGTTTTGTTCAATGAATTTTATCAAACAAATAAAGTAATTGCTTTCAGCGGATT
>CAMBRH010000265.1 GCA_945870115.1 Chitinophaga pinensis
ATTTTCTTATTCTCAGAAAAGTGAAGGGTCAAACTGAATTTTATTCGGCATTTCCAGATGGGACAAATATTGGTTTCAAAGATTTTCATTACAAAGTTCAAGGTCCTAGTGCTTATCTTGGGCTGAATTTTGGTTTTGGTTATAATTTGTTTTTTAAAGATTTTGAAATTGGATTAAAACCAGAAATTCGATTTAATGCACTGCCATATTTGACAAGAAACAACCACGATAATTTTGCAAATTTTTCCTACACAAGATTTGTATTGATTTTGAGAAAATTAAATAAATCGAATAAAATCCAACTCGAGTAAATTTAATTCAAAAGCGAAGCCTAAGTTTTCTCAGTTTCTAAGTGGTAAAAATAAAACCACGTTTTCCAAAGGAAAACAATTCAAATATCCCATTCAATCTATTTTTCTATGATTTAATTTATGTAAAAAAACACCCCACTTTTTTACATTAAAATATTCTGTTGAAAAGTAAAGTCAATAAAATTTTTAGAACCCGATTTTCTTCTTTACCTTTGTTGTTATGGAAAATGTGAATGAAAACAGTGTAAAAATAGCGCCAAAAATAGGTCCTCGAAAAAATGTAGGAGTTGGTGAAATGGGGAAAATTCCACCTCAAGCTATTGATTTAGAACAAGCTGTTTTGGGAGCAATTATGCTGGAAAAAAACGCGCTTGATAATGCAATCGATAGCATTACAGCTGCTTCATTTTACGATCCAAAACATTATTACATTTTCAAAGCAATTATTGAACTTTTTGGTAGTTCAAACCCGGTTGATTTACTTACTGTAATCAATAAATTAAAAAAAGATGGCGAGTTAGAATTAGCTGGTGGAGCAGTTTACATTGCTCAATTGACAAACCGTGTTGCTTCTGCGGCTCACGTTGAATATTATTCACGAATTATTTCTGAGAAACACATCCAAAGAGAATTAATTCGCATGTGTTCAGACATATTAAAAGATGCTTACGAAGAAACAACAGATGTTTTCGATTTATTGAATAAAGCTGAAGCTGATTTATTTAAAATTGCTGAAAACAACATGAAAAAAGAAGTTGGCGATATGCAAAGTATCGTAAAACAAGCAGTTGAAGACATAGAAAAAGCAAGTAAAGAAGGTGATGGAATTTCTGGTGTTCCAACTGGATTTAGAGATTTAGATAAATTAACTTCTGGATGGCAACGTTCTGATATGATTGTAATTGCAGCTCGTCCTGCGATGGGGAAAACGGCCTTTGTACTTTCTATGGCTCGAAATTCGGCGATTGACTACAATATGGGTGTTGCGATTTTCTCCTTGGAGATGTCTTCCGTTCAATTGGTAAAAAGGTTGATTTCAAGTGAAACAAGAATTAGTGGTGATAAATTAAGAAAAGGAGATTTAAGAGAAGACGAATTTGTGCAATTACACGCTCGAATTCAAAAACTTTCTGTTGCACCGATTTACATTGATGATACACCAGGATTAAGTGTTTTCGATTTAAGAGCAAAATGTCGAAGACTAAAAATGCAAAAAAACATTGAATTAATCATCATCGATTATTTGCAATTAATGTCTGCAGGAAATTCAAAAGGTTCAGGAAATAGAGAGCAAGAAATTTCAACTATTTCACGTTCCATCAAAGAAATTGCAAAAGAATTAAATGTGCCAATCATCGCTCTTTCTCAGTTGAGTCGTTCGGTTGAAACACGAGGAGGAGATAAAAAGCCAATGCTTTCTGATTTACGTGAATCTGGAGCAATTGAGCAAGATGCCGATATTGTATCTTTCATTTATCGACCTGAATATTATGGTTTAACGCACAATGAAGACGGACAATCAAATGAAGGAATTGCCGAAATTATCGTTGCAAAACATAGAAATGGTGCCCTGGAAAGTGTTCGTTTGAAATTTATCAATCAATACGCACGATTTGATAACGTTGATTCTTTTGGAGATGATTTGGTACCAAATACTTTTGGTTCTGCAATGAATAATACGGCTTCACAAGGATTTGATTCACCAGCATTGACTCAAAACCAAACGATTAGAAGCAATTTCTCTAACGACGTTGATTTTGGTCGTGATGCCAATGAAGATGCGCCATTTTAACTTTTATTAAAATAGTCTTTGATTAAATTAATAATAGATTGCGCTTTTTAAATTTTGTCACTTTTCTTTTTTGTTTTTATGTAATGATTACAGGTGTTTTTAATTTTATTGATAAAAATTCGTCAAAAGGCTATAAAAATCAGACAATTAAAAAATAATAAACTTAGCTTAGCAATAGAACTATTTCCTACTAAAACTTTCTTTTTTCGTTTTTCTCTTTTTATAAATTTTTTTTGCGTTAAGTTGAATTTTCACCCAACAATTTTCCTAAAAGTCAAATTGATTCTTGCTTTTTCAATTTTTTTACTTTTTGCGATTTGATGTTTCCAAAAATGTTGCATTTCACCACCCATAATGAGCAAACTTCCATGATTTAAAGTGAATTTTAATTTTTCTCCACTTAGATTATGCTTTAAATCAAACGTTCTAGTTTCTCCAAAACTTAAGGAACCAATTAAGGGATTTTTACCTAATTCTTTTTCGTTATCTGAATGCCAACCATTAGAATCATTTCCGTTTCGATAAAGATTTGCCAAAACACAGTTGAAATCTACTTTTTCATTTTCTTGAAAAACTGCATAAATTTTTGTTCTTAATTCGTTTAATTTATCAGTAAATGGATTGATTTCTAGTTTTTTCCCTGAATAAGAATAAGACAAATTTTCTTCTGAATAAAAAGCTTCTAGTCTGGGAGTTTCGTATATTTTCCCAAAGATTTTAATGTCAGAACTTTGCCAATTTAGACTTGAATTTAACTCTTGAAAATAAAAAACAGCTTCTTTTTGAGAAAGAAAATTTTCAATAAAAATAATCCAGCCGTTGGTGACATTCATTTTTTCTATTTCCGAAAAGAGATTCACAAATAACCAATTATGTCATAGGTAACGTAGCCAATCCATTCTTTAATTAAACCATTCCAATTGTATATCGTTTCAACATCTGGCACAAAATATTGATCCCAATAATAGTGTCTTTTTGGTCCCGTATATAAATCTGTTGAAAAAGTATCAAATTTAAAACCTTGTTTTTTGAAAATCGCTCTGGATCTTCTCATATGTTGGGCTGAAGTTATGAGCAAACATTTTTTGATGTGTGGATAAGAACGCGTTAGAATTTTCTTTGTTTCAATAGCATTTTGATAGGTGTTTTTTGATATTTTTTCAGCGATAATATCCTTTTCAGGAATTCCCCATTTTACCAAAACATCTTTTAATTGTTCGGATTCCTTTAAACCTCGATCAGAAACATATCCAGAACCACCAGAAATTAATATTTTTTTGATTTTTCCTTTTTTGTAGAGTGATATCGTTTGCCAAATCCTATCTGTTCCTCTTCTTACACTTAAAGTTTTTAAATCGTTGTTGTATTCAAACATTCCTCCTAAAACAATTCCAATCTCATATTTTTTGGCCTTTGAAATTGGCGTTCCTTGAACTTCCCACAGTCTTTCAAATTCCAAAAAAATAAAGGTATTTGAAAATAAAAGCAAACATGTTATCATAGAAATTTTTGCTCTTTTTTTCCATTTAGGATTTTTAAGAAAAAGATAAAATGCAAGTGAAATCAAAATCCAAGAAAAAGGATTAATGAAAAAATAAAGTGCTTTTGAGAGTAGAAAAAACATGAGATTCTATTTTTAATAAAAATTTGGGCATAAAAAAACCCCGCAACCGAAAACGGAACGGGGTTTTAAAATATACTTGAAATTACGCTTTAACGAAACGTCTTTTTTCTTTGATACGAGCAGCTTTACCAGTTAATCCTCTGAAGTAGAAGATACGAGCACGACGTACATGACCTTTCTTAGTGATCACAATATTGTCTAAAAATGGAGATGAAATAGGGAAGATACGCTCAACACCTACGTTACCTGACATTTTTCTTACTGTGAAAGTTTCAGTAGTTCCAGAACCACGACGTTGAATAACAACACCTTGATATTGCTGAATACGTTCTTTAGCTCCCTCTTTAATTTTATATGAAACTATAACGGTATCTCCGCTTGAAAAAGCTGGAAATTGTTTTACCTCTACTAATTCGTTTTGAAGTTCTCTTATGATATCCATGATTGTAAAAAATTCTAAATTTTGCCCTAAATGGGGTGCAATATTACGCAAAAAAAATCAATTAACACTTGATTGTTAACTTTTTTTTCAAAAAAATATTTTCAAAACACTTTTTGGACAAAATATCGATAGCAGCAAGGCTATTAAAAAGTTGAATATCAACAAAGTAATAACTTATTCTGTTTTGGGGGTTCAAAAATGAGAATCTAAAAGATCACTGTATTTATCTGCCTTATTTTCAACATTGTCGGAATTTTCAATAATTAATAATTCATGCTGGTTATAATTTCGAATCATTTTAATAGTTAAATAACACAAAACGATAAATAGTAAATCAATAATCATAAAAGTTAGAGAAATTTTCATTAGTCGTTCAGGAAAAAGTGATTTAAGTGCAACTAAATAAGAAACAATTCTCCCAGTATTTAAAAAAATCCACATAAACCACCATAAAAAAACACGTTTCATAAAAAAATGATTTGTTTCACCTGAACCATTTTTCACGAAATGTTCTTCCATGTTTTGATGTAGTTCTTTCATCAGTTGGAAAGGTTTAAATAAGTTATATAATGGTATCAAAAAACTAATTCCTGTCCAAACATTTTTTGAATACATGTATTCA
>CAMBRH010000266.1 GCA_945870115.1 Chitinophaga pinensis
CAAACTGAAGAAGGTGAAGCAAAAAGAAATGACAAAGATTTCGCCTACGTCGCAGCTTGGGAATATACAGGAAATGTATCAGAACCAAAATTAAACAAAGAAGAATTGGTTTTTGAAAATATTAAATTGGTTGAAAGAAATTATAAATAGCATTAGCGGATTAGCTATTAGCAAACTAGCACTTAGCTTTAATGTACTAAAAGCTAAGTGCTGATCGCTAAATGCTAACGAGCTAAAAACTAGAAAAAAAAGATGCAGTCATTTAAGGACTTACTGATATGGAAGCGAAGTTTAGATTTTTCAATAATAATTTATAGATATTCTAAGCAATTCCCTAAAGAAGAAGTTTTTGGTTTAACTTCGCAACTTAGGAGAGCAGCCACTTCAGTTCCATTAAATATTGCTGAAGGTTGGGGAAGAGGAACAGATAGATCTTTCGCAAACTTTTTAAGAATTGCAAGAGGTTCACTATATGAAGTTGAAACAATTTTAGAAATATGTTTTAAACTTGAATATATTGAAGAGGAAGAATTACAAATAGTGACAAAAGAAATAGAAGAAATTGGTAAAATGATTAACACATTTATCAAAAAATTAAATGAATAAGTAATAAATTTAAAGTTTTTAGAAACAAGCAAAATCCAATAGCTTTTGAGTCGATTAGACTAAAAAGCTAAAAGCCAAAAGCTAATGTACTAAGTACGAAAGCTAAAAGCTAAAGGCTAGTATGCTAAAAGCTAAATAAGCTAAAAGCTAAGAAAAATGAAATTAAATTTAAAAATCTGGAGACAAAAAAATGCCAATGACAAAGGTCAAATGGTAACTTATCCAATCGATGGAATTGATGGAGACATGTCTTTCTTGGAAATGTTGGATATCTTAAACGAGGAATTGATTATTAAAGGCGAAGATCCAGTTGCTTTTGATCACGATTGCCGCGAAGGAATCTGTGGAATGTGTTCTTTATTCATTAATGGTGAAGCACACGGACCAGACCGCGCAGTTACGACTTGTCAATTGCACATGCGTAAATTCAAAGATGGTGAAACAATTTTCATTGAACCTTGGAGAGCAAAAGCTTTTCCTGTAATCAAAGATTTAATTGTTGATAGAAGTGCTTTTGACAGAGTAATGTCAGCTGGAGGTTTTGTTTCTGTAAACACTTCAGGAAATACAATTGATGCAAATGCTATTCCAATTCCAAAACACGATGCTGATAAAGCTTTTGAAGCCGCAACTTGTATCGGATGTGGAGCCTGTGTTGCTTCTTGTAAAAACTCTTCTGCAATGTTATTTGTTTCTGCAAAAGTTTCTCAATTGGCTTTATTGCCTCAAGGAAAAGTGGAAGCAAAAGACCGTGTTTTAAACATGGTAAAAATGATGGACGAAGAAGGTTTTGGAAATTGTACAAACACTGGAGCTTGTGCAGTTGAATGTCCAAAAGAAATTTCTTTAGACAATATCGCTAGAATGAATAGAGAATATTTTGGAGCAATGATCTCTGCAGAATAAAATTATCTTATACTCGATTAAAAGTTATTTTACTCCAAAGTACAAATTGTATAATGCCGATACAATTTGAAAATTGTTCAACTTGTTGGATAATATTGAAAATGTAATCGGTATCAAACAAATATTTAAAAGTCATCTAATTATTTTAGATGACTTTTTTATGTTCTAAAAAAGTTGTTAAAATAAAAATTATGGTTTGCAAATTCGGTGCTTGAAATGATGAAAATTTATAATGTGGGAAATTAAAATAAACTTACCTTACAATCTTCTTACTTTATATCTTAAATTTGTAGAAAAAATACGATAATGGAAATCAACGAAGAGCGCCTAGATAAAATAATATTGCAAAGGGGATTAATTGCGTCGCGCGGATTGACGGAAAAGATAATTCAAGAAACAGGCGTTTTGGTGAATGGCAAATTAATTAGAAAACCTGGAAAAAAATTTCCCATTGATGTAAAAATTGAGCTTTCTGAACTTGAATCGGAATACATATCTAAAAACTCATTAAAGCTTTTGAAAGCTAAAGACTTTTTTAAATTAGATTTTAAAGATAAAGTTGTATTAGATGTTTGTTCTGAAATTGGCTCTTTTTCTGAGGTAGCTATAGAATTTGGAGCAAAACAAGTTTATAATTTAAATGATAAGCAAAATGTATTGCATCCAAAATTAAAAGTAAAATCCAACCTTATTAGTTTGGAGAATATTGATGTTCGAGAATTAAATTCAAATTTAGTCCCTGAATTAATTGATATCTGTTTAATTGATGTCGAAGACATTTCCTTAGAATTAGTTTTCCCTTTCATTCATTTATTATTAGACGAAAATGCAAAAGTTCTAGCTGTTTTAAAACCACAAAACGAACTAGCAAAACTAGATTTAACAAAAAATGGTCTTGTAAAACGAAAAGCAGAATATCCAAAAGTTATTCAAAAAATAACTGCAGAAGCAAAAATTGCAAACTTGAAATTCGTAAAACGCAGTGAATCACCAATTTTGGGTAAAAATTCAAATCTTGAATTTCTTTTATTATTTGAAAAAAGTTAATTACAACTATTTTTTTCTATTTTTTATCTTACTATTCGATTCCTAACATCATCTTTTTAACAATTTTATAATAGTTTTCAACAATATTTTATTCCAAAAATCAAGATAAATTTGATTTTAATCGATAAAAAATGTATATTTGTCGAAAAAATAAACTTTTTTTAACAAGTTTTGTCACTTTCATAGTTGAAGTTACGTCTGTATTTTTAATTTTGAAATCCTTTTGTAAGGATATTTTTTACGCATAAAACAAAATAAAACACAATTTATGAAAAACTTATTAAGTTTAATTTTAGTTTTGACTAGCTTTTTTAGCTATTCTCAATCTCCAGGATCAACAGCAAGAATTACTGTTTTGGATTCTATCGTTTGCTCAGGAGAATGTATAACTTTTTCAAGTTCTACTTCAACAGCTGGATCTTCACCAATAATCAATACAATTTGGTCGATAAATGGACCTTGTAATTACAATAAAGCTGCTCAGACGACTTTAGGGACAAATTTAGAATTGTGTGATATAGGTTGTTCAGGTGATTATCAGGTAAGTATCATTAATCAGCATCAAAATGCTCAAACTAGTGTATCTTTTAGAACAGTTAATTTAACAATAGCACCTAGTCCAATCGCTGACTTGCAAGCTGTTGTAAATTCATGTAATATTCCTTTTGCTGTTTCATATAATATTGGAGGTTCTACGCAAGGTCTTCCAAACAATGCATATGTTTGGAGTTTTAACGGTGGAAGTCCAACTGCATTTACAGGAACTGTTCCTCCAACTATAAATTATAATACCGCTGGAACTTTTGATTCTAGACTTATAATTGTTGATCCAACAAGTGGATGTAGAGATACTGTTATTCGTTCAATGACTGTTGGTCAATTTGATGCTGGCATTACAAACCAAGCAACTGCTTGTGTTGGTGAAACAGTTCAATTTACAGATGCATCAACAATTGGGGCTAATTCATGGGCTTGGTCAACAACTGCTGGCGGAAACTTTTCAAATGCGGGAGATCAAGACCCAACTGCTACTTTTTCTGCACCAGGTGTATATGTAATTACGTTAAATTCTCAAAATACTGCCGTTGGTTGTGCGGGTTCTACGACAAGCTCAATCACAATTTTAGCTCTTCCAACTCCATCATTTACTAATACACCACTTGTTGGCTGTGCCCCATTGGGCGTTACTTTTACAAACACATCAGTTGGAACAGGAACATTTGTTTGGACTTATGGTGATGGAACTCCAACTTTTACAGGTCAAAATTCACCAATTCATAGTTATGTAGATAATGGAAGTTTTACACCAAGTGTGTTTATGACTGGCGCAAATGGTTGTACAGCTTCTTTTACTGGAGAAACTGTTGTTTTATCTTCACCAGTGGCGATATTCTCACAAGTTGAAGTTGGTTTGTGTGAACCAAAAACAGTTAACTTTACAGATGCTTCACAAGCACCTGGAGGTCCTGCAAATATAATTAGTTGGGAAATGATTTATGGTGATGGTACAACAAGTGGTATTCAAGGAAACAATAATTTAGCTTCTCATGATTACATGTGCGGAAAATATACTCCAAGTTTAGTCATTGCAATGGCAAATGGTTGTCGCGATACAACTGCTGGAACTGAAATTAAAGTTGGTACAAATTTAAATGTAGGTTTTGAAGGTGACACTTTGTTAAGATGTATTAAAAAACCAATTCTATTGCATAGTACTACTTTGATTGCTTGTGAACATGATGAAACTGATTTAATATATACTTGGAGTTATAACAATGTTCCAATTGTTAGTGACTCTATGGAAACTAAAGTTTTTACTGATACCATGCAAAATATGAATTATGCTACTGACGTTGCTCTAGAAATTAATTTTAGAGGCTGTAAATCTTCTGATACAATTGTTGATTACCTTTATGTTATGGCACCAGTATCAAAATTTGTTTTGGATAATAATTTATTTTGTGATCAAGGTCAAATTTTTGGAAACTTAGGAAAAGTTGTCACTGTTGGAGATATGGCTTCTGTTTATGGCCATGTTGGACCAACTACATTAACACATAATTTAACTCCAACTGGACCTTTAACAAGTATTTTTCCACAAACATTAGATGATGTTCAAGTTACCTACAAATGGGATGATGGTACACCTAATACGCAATTAGCTTTTGGTCCAGATGATTCAGTGGTGGAGGAT
>CAMBRH010000267.1 GCA_945870115.1 Chitinophaga pinensis
AAGGAAATCCAATTACCTTTACTGTTACAGAAACTGGTGGAACTTCATATCAATGGCAAATAAGCACGGATAATGGAATTACATTTACCAATTTAATAGACGGAGCTATTTATTCTGGAGCAACAACAGCAACTTTAGACATTAGTGATAATACAGGATTAAATGCAAATCAATATCAACTGATAATAAATGAACTTACAGGACTTTGTCCAACAACTTCAACTATTGTTATAGTAACAGCAAACCAAAATATAACGCCAACTTTTAATACAATTACAGCAATTTGCTCTGGAGGTATTTTGAATGCTTTACCGCTAAATTCAACAAATGCTATTTCTGGAACTTGGAGCCCAGCATTAGACAATACAGCAACAACAACTTACACTTTTGCACCTGATGCAAATCAATGTGCCGTATCTAATACTTTAGAAATAACTGTAAATCCAATAATAACTCCAACTTTTACAGCTGTAAACCCAATTTGTTCAGGTGCAGTTTTGGCTGCATTACCATTAAATTCATTAAATTCAATTGGAGGAACTTGGAGTCCAGCATTGGATAATTTGGCAACAACGATTTATACATTTACACCAACAGCAGGATTATGTGCTGCAACAAATACTTTAACAATAACAGTAAATCCAATTGAAACTCCAGCAATTACATGTGGTGTTTCAACTGTATCATCGGTAACTTTTAATTGGTTAGCTCTTACTGGTGCGGCTAATTATACAATAGCTTATACAATCAACGGTGGGGCTTCTCAAAATGGAGGAAATCAGGCTGGCTTAAGTTTTACCGTAAATGGTTTAAATCCAAATGATATAGTTGATATATCAGTAACTCCTAACGGAACAGGATGTTATCTTATTGGAACAGGTACATGTACAGCCTTAAACTGTGCGGCACCAATTATAACAACTCAACCAGTTTCAAATATCGCTTGTGAAGGAAATCCTGTAACTTTTTCTTCAGTCGTTACTGGTGGAAGTACTTTTCAATGGCAAGCAAGTAATGATAATGGAGCCACATTTTTTAATTTAATAGATGTTGTGGGAGTAGTTTCCGGCTCAAGTTCAAATACACTTAATATCTTAAATAATACAGGATTAAACGGCATAATATATCAGCTTGTTATTAATGAAATTAACAATGTTTGTCCAACAACATCTGTTCAGGTAAGTATTACTGCCAATCCAATTCCTGTAATTACAGCTTCAAATAACGGCCCTTTGTGTGAAGGAAGTCAATTGGATATATCGGCAACAAATTTTCCGGGAGCAATTTATACTTGGACTGGACCAGCATTTGCTTCAGGAATCCAAAATAACTCTATTCCACAAATTCTAGTCGCAAATGCAGGAGTTTATTCCGTTACTGCTTTATTAAATGGATGTTCTTCAACTTCAACTACCACAGTAGTCATAAATACACAAACTCCAGTTACAATTTTACCTGCTGGACCATTTTGTGAAAGTGATCCAAGCGTGTTATTGACAGCTGATGTCTTAGGCGGAATTTGGTCGGGATCAGGAATTACAGATCCAAATCTAGGGATTTTTAGTCCTTCAAATGCACAAAGTGGTTTGAATGCAATCACTTATACCCTTTCTGCTGGATGTGGAGGTTTAGCACAAAGTTCAATTCAAGTAAATGCAAACCCAATCGCTTCATTTAGTTTAAATACTGGTATTTTAGATCCAATTGAACCTTCAGTAACGACATTTAATATGTCTCAAAACGCTGATACATATTTGTGGTCATTTGGAAATAATTCTATTTCAACCGATTTTGAGCCAACATATCTTTATCCTTCAGATGTAAAAAGTTATACAATTACATTGATTGCAACAAGTATAGATGGTTGTGTTGATACAACATCAGCAATAGTGACAGTTCCGGAAACATTAATTTTTTATGTCCCAAATGCCTTTACTCCAAATCAGGATGAATTGAACAACACTTTTTTCCCTGTATTTACATCGGGATATAATCCGTTTGAATATCATTTATCGATTTTTAATCGATGGGGAGAAAGAATTTTTGAATCATTTGATCCTCAAGTTGGATGGGATGGGACATATAAGGAATTAGGATTGGTAGAAACTGGGACTTACGTTTGGAAAATTGATTTTGGATTAACAATTAATGGTGAGAAAAAATCTGTGCTTGGAAGTGTGAGTGTTATTAAATAAATTAAACCTTTGATATAAAAGCATTTATTTTAACACTATACCACAGTTCGGTATCCTTTTATGTAATAAGTACTGTTTTTAGTGCCGTTCACATCAAATTGGATTAATGTAGCTAACGAATTTTTAATTTTATATTCAAAAAATTATAATGCTAAAACAATATATACTTATTGCATTTACCCTTTTTTGTACTTTTTGTGATGCTCAAAGTAAAAAGGATTTGCTCTTCCAAAAAGGAATCATTATTGATTTGACTGAAGAACAACTGAATTTAGAAAATTTTCAAAAATTAATGAATTTTGATTTTAGTCAATATCGAAATGAAAATTCCTCTAGGCTAATAAAAATTCTTAATGGCCCGAAATTGGAATTAATTTCTTTTTTTGATTTAGCAAAGCAAAAGATTAGTTTAAGCGAAAAATTAGTCGAAAATAAGAAAAATGAGGAAGTAGAAAATAAAAATCTAGTTGGGTTAATAACCTTAATCGATATTGGGTATTCACAAGAAACTAAAGAAACACTGAAATGAGATTTTTTATACTTGTATTTGCAACAATACTAACTTTCTCAGCTTATTCTATTCCCGGAGATAATTGCTCAACTGCAATTTTAGTCTCGTCTAATGGATGTTCGAGCAATACTGCCTACAATAATACTGGAATTAGTGGTACTTTGACAAATCCTTCTTGTTTTTCGACAGGAACAAATAATGGGATGTGGTTTGAATTTTTAGCTGGAAGTCAATCCGTAAATATTTCGGTGGTTGGATCAAGCTTAGCAAAAGCACAAATTGCATTATTGAGTTCTAGTAGCAATAATTGTTCAGTTTCATCTTTTTTAGAAATTGCTTGTAATTCATCCACTACAAATACTTCAACTGTTAGTTACTCACAACTGAATATCGGTGATACTTATTTTATTTATGTTGACGGCACCAATAATTCAACTGGAACTTTTAAATTGTGTGTTAATGCAATCAATTCACCTCAAAATGATCAACCTTGTAATGCAATCAATTTATCTGCGGATAATTTTTGTTCCAACATTAATGCATATTCTAATATCGGTGCGACAACAGAAAACATGATGTTATCTGCTGTACCCGCGTGTTTTGGTGCAGGAAATGAAATAAACAGTGTTTATTTTAAATATACAGCCATTGGTTCAAGCAACACAATTAGAATAAATGGAAGTGCAACGGGATTAGTTAGACCTCAAATTGCAATCCTAACTTTTGATGCAAGTTGCTCAGGTTCAACATATAGTTTACTTGGATGCCAGCAATCACTTGCAACCTCAAATGAAGTCAGTTTATCACTTAATAATTTAATACCTGGAACAGAGTATGTAATATTAGTGGATGGTTATAATTCGAATACAGGAAATTTTCAAATATGTATAAACAGTTTTGCTCCAGTTGCAACCGTAGTTAATGATGAATGTATAAATGCTATTAATTTATGTCCTGATAATGTTTACTACACATCTACGAAAAATGCTACTCCAAATGTCGTAAATGAACCAAGACAAAATGGAATTTACGATGAATGGAATTGTAATGGAGTTGTTGATAATTCTGTTTGGTATAAATTTACAACTAAAAACATTTTAGAGCCAATAAGTTTTTCCATTACTGCAGCATGCAATGGTGGTAAATTACAATTTGAAGTTTTTCGCAGAATGGATGGTCAATCACCTTGTTCGCCAAATAATGTAAGTGCAAACACTACTTGGCAAAGGATTAATTGCGTAGAATCTTCAACTGCTACATCTACTCACGTACTAAGTATTCCGACGTCAAACTTGATAGCTAATACAGATTACTATGTTATTGTCGATAATCATCCTGGGTTTTTCTGTGATTTTAATTTTTCAATATCAGGAAACAAAGGAGCAGATGCTGGACCTGATGTAACTGTTTGTAAAACAGGAAGTTCAGTCCAGCTTGGAGGTGAAGATCCAGTTGGAGGAACATGGAGTGGCCCAGGAGTAAATTCAACTGGTTTATTAGATCCAAATCTTTTATCAGTAGGAAGTCAGTCTGTTTATTACAATCAAGGTGGATGTTCAGCAACAAAAAATGTTACAATTGCAACTGTCGATGTGAGTATTTCCGATGATGTGGAAATTTGTGTGGGAACTAGTACTGATATTTTAGGCTCCATAATCGTCTTTCCTTCAAATTCGACTTTTACTTACAATTGGACTCCTTTAGGTAATATTTCTAATACTAATTCTCTTAATCCAACAGTAAATCCACTTGTTAATACAACTTATACATTAACAGCTCAAGATCAAAACGGATGTCAAGATTCTGATAATATAAATGTACTAATTAAGAGTAACACAAACATAACATTAAATGTTGACGACCAAAATATTTGTGGCCAAACTGCAACAGTTGAGGCATTTGTAAGTCCTGTAGGTGCATACAACTATAGTTGGAATGTTCCAGCAGGAGTTCCGAACCCTGGAAATGTTTCTTCTTTTACTACTACAATTCCTGGAGATTACACTGCTACTATTATTCCCAATAACAA
>CAMBRH010000268.1 GCA_945870115.1 Chitinophaga pinensis
TCCAATGTAATCAAGATTATTTTGAATATTTAAACCTTTCAAATAATCGATTAACTGTTCTGATGCTTTTTGTTTGTGTTCAGATGTTTTTAGTTTTGATGTATGTTTAAATTCTAAAACTAAGGCACCGATTTTACTATCCATTCTTCCTTTAGAAACATGTCTTTCAGTATTAATTGTCGTTTCTTTCTTTGGATAATACTTTAGGCCAAATTGCTCTTTGATGAAACTAAAAAGTTCTAATTCGAAAATCGATACAATTGTTGCTTCATTTTCCGCGTGTTTAGATTCGTCATGGATGTCCTTGCTAACAGTATCTAAAGATTCTAAGTAATCACTCGTCTTTATGACATCTTCAATTTGCTTTTTATCAAGTTTTGAGTGAGTTTTCTTTTTCATGTTATCTCTTGTGTTACTTATGTTTGTATGGTTTTCTATGAATGACGCCTAACACCTATATTTCCGCAATTGCGTCTATTTCCCATTTATCTTCATAATTTAACTTATTGAAAATCAATAATAAAACCGATAACGTTCGGATATTTTCTTTTTGAAAAATAACACCAATACTCATATAGTCTGCTTAATTTTATTAAAAATCAAAAATACTGTTTTATTTTTAAAAATCCAAATTATCTATTGGACTTTTTAAGTTTTCAAAACCTTTAGTTGTTACATGTGTGTAAATCTCAGTAGTTTTTGAGTTTGAGTGTCCTAAAAGAGTTTGTATGTATCGTAAATTTGTTCCGTTTTCCAGCATGTGGGTCGCAAATGAATGCCTCAAACTATGAACAGTAACTTTTTTGCTTATTCCAGCTCTTTTTATTATTTCTTGAAAAAATTGTTGTATACTTCTTGTTGAATATTGACCGCCAAATTGCCCTTCAAATAAATATTCTTTTGGTTTATATTCTTTGAAATAAATCCTAAGCAGGGTCAAAGTCTTTATTGATAAAAGAGTGTATCTGTCCTTTTTTCCTTTTGATTGTTCGATTCTGATTTGCATTCTATTGGAATCGATGTCTTTAATTTTTAAGTTTATACATTCTGAAATTCTTAAGCCAGCTGAATAAATTACCATCAAAATAGCTTTGTGCTTTAAATTGGAACAATGTTTAAAAATCGCCACAATTTCCTCTTCACTCATTACTACAGGCAAACATTTCTCCTTTTTTGGGCGATCGATAAAATAAGTTTGTCTTTGCCCACCTAAAACGCGTTCATAATAAAATTTTATGGCGTTAATTGCCTGATTTTGATATGATGTTGACACATTTCTTTCCATAACTAAATGCCTTAAAAATGATTGAATATCCTTTTCATTTAATTTATCAACGTCTTTATCATGATGAAAATTCAAATAATCTTCTAAGGCATTTTTGTATGTTTTATAGGTGCTTCCGCTATACCGTAATTCTTGAATTTTAAGCAAAAAATCTTCAGGACACTGTTTATAATTTGCTACATCAAAAGCTGTTTTACGTTTTATTTTTTCTTCGTTTTTTTCTTCTTCAATTAATCTAAATTTTAATCCAAAATTTGTTATTGCCTTAGTCAGTTGAAAAAGAAATTGCTCAGAATATGGAATCGACCACCATTTATTTTTTCCATCCCAAGAATAAAGTGGAATTTTTTTAATCTGTTTTGTTACCTCAAAATTGAAACCAAATATAATCCGTATTCGATTTGAATTTGTTTTGACTAGGATAATTTCATCTTTTTCTTTTTGAATTTTTTCTTGATTGTGACCTCTTGAAAAACAAATTTTTGATTCAATTTTATGCTCTACGAAAGTTGTAATTCGTCCCAAAAAATGATTTTTTATTCTTTGTAAATTTCCAGGATAATTTGGTATTTCCCAATGTAAATAAACTGAATTCCATTTTGAAAATTGCAAAGTTCGAATGAAAATCAAATCTTTCTCAGATTTAGGAGTTTTTAAAATAATTTTCCTTTCAAAAACTTCAATTTTAACTTTATTGTACTCATTTGAAGGAATTAAAATAGAATCATGTTTAATTTCTGGAAAAAATTCCTTGATTTTATTGAAAGATTGGTAGTCATTCTGGAAAACAAAATAATCAGACTCTTTTTTTAAAATGAAAGAAATTAATTTTTCTTCGATGTTGTTTTTCTCCTCTCCTTGAAAATAAAGCAATAGCTTATTCTCAAACGGATAAGGACTCGTTTTTACGTTCATACTTTTGGGTTTAGTAGAACTAATTTAAACAAAATTCTTGATATAAACAAAAAAACTTGCGTCTATCCATCCAAATGGACAGATATACGCAAGTTTTTTTAAATAAGAACTTTGAATTATGAGTGATGAATTCATAATTCAACATTCATAACTCATAACTCCTCACTCAAAACTTTGTCGCTGAGCTTGTCGAAGCGTTTTCTCCCAAACTTATCCTTGATTCGATCTACAGAATAGTGCATAATTGGCACAACGATAATTGTAAGGAACATAGAACTTGTTAAACCTCCAATTAAAACCCAAGCCAAACCGTTTTTCCATTCTGCTCCAGAACCAGTTGCCGTAGCAATTGGAATCATACCAACAACCATCGCAATTGTGGTCATTAAAATTGGTCGCATCCTTTCTCTAACTGATTCTAATAATGCTGAATAAGTAGTTTTCCCTTGCGCTTTTAAGTGATTGGTAAAATCGACAATCAAAATCGCATTTTTGGCAACCAAACCAAGCAACATTAACATTCCCAGCATGGTGAAAATTCCCATACTTGAAGACGATAAATTCAAGGCTAAAATGGCTCCAATTAAGGAAACAAAAATGGAGAAGATTACCACAAATGGATAAATGAAATTATCATACAAGGCAACCATGATTAAATAAACCAAAATCAAACCAATTAACATCGCTGTTCCCAATGCACCCATGGATTCTTTTTGACGCTTAACTTCTCCACCCCAAAGCATTCTTACGTTTTCATCCAATGGATTTTTTTCTAAGTATTTTTCAATTTCCCCAGAAACGGTTCCAGAAGCTGTTCCTAAAACATACGAACGAATGGTGGTATTTGAAATTCGATTTTTACGTTCCAAAGACCCATTTCCATTTTCAATAGTGACATCAGCAAATTCACTCAAACGAACTTGTTTTCCGTCATTGGCAGTGAAAGTCATTGCTTTTACATCGTCTGAATTTTTACGGTCAAATTTATCTAACATCACACGAATGTTATATTCTTGCCCCTTATCGTCAAATTGTGCGTCGTTATTTCCTGTCAAGGCATTTTGTAATTGTAATCCTACAACAGCAATTGGCAAGCCAAGTTGCCCCATTTTTTCACGGTCTAATTCAATTCTAACTTCTGGTGTAACATCATCGGTAGAAATTGTTGGATCCTTTGCTCCGTCTATTGAAAGAATTTTATTTTTCAAACGACGTGCTTCTCTCATCATTAATTCTGGATCATCAGATGATAAGAAAATCTCAATTGGAGCTTCTTCAGATTCCACCATCCCAATATTTAAAGCTTTCACCTCGATACCAGAATGTTGTTGCTCAATTTTCTTACGAATTTCATTCATGTATTTTGCAGTAGGGAATTTATTTTGCATTCCTTTCTTCATTTTCACGGTTAATTCTGATTTGTTTTCAGCACCAAATGATGCAGCTCCCATTCCAGAACTTGGTCCACCAACGTTTGCAAATACAATATCAACAACATCTTTTTGAGCCAAGATCATTTGTTCTATTTCTAAAGTTGTTGCATTATTTTCCTCAAAAGTGGTTGCTTTATCGTATTTCAATTTAATCATGAATTTTCCTTGATCACCTTGTGCAACAAATTCTTGTCCTACAATTCCTAATCCCATCGTTGCCATACTTGCAAAGAAAATTACAATTACTCCAACGCCCATAATTATTTTGTGACGCAAAGACCAAGCAACTAAATTCACATATTGCTCCGTGAAAATCGTAATTCTTCTTTCAAACCACAACAAAAATGCCTGGAATGGATTCTTTTTGTTTAATTTCACTTCTTTTGCTAAACGAGAAGCCAACCATGGAGTCAAAGTAAAACATACGAATAAAGACATCAAAGTTGAAATCACGACAACCACTGAGAATTGCGTTAAAATATCTGAAATTGTTCCTTCAATAAAAATCACTGGAGAGAAAACCACAACATCCACCAAAGTAATTGCAAGTGCTGTGAAACCGATTTCATTTCTTCCGTCTAACGCAGCTTTTCTTCGATCTTTACCCATACTTAAATGGCGGTAAATGTTTTCCAAAACAACAATGGAGTCATCCACTAAAATTCCGATTACCAAAGACATTCCCAATAAAGTCATTAAGTTTAAGGTATATCCTAAAAGGTACATAACAATAAACGTAGCAATTAAGGAAGCAGGAATTGAAATCAATACAATTAAAGCGTTTCGCATACTGTGCAAGAATAAAAACATCACCGCTGCAACCAATAAAATTGCGAGTTCTAAATCGTGTAAAACGGCATCAACAGCTTCTAAAGTTGGAATGGATGTATCCGTTGCAACCGTAAATTTTAAGCCTTCTTTGCTATATTTCTTCTCAATTTCTTTGAAACGTTCTTTTGATGCTTTTGACATGTCAACTGCATTTGCATCACTTTGTTTTGTGATTCGAAGCCCGATTCCATTTTCTCCATTGAAACGACTAACTGTTAATTGATCTTGCGAACCATCAACTACATCAGCAACTTC
>CAMBRH010000269.1 GCA_945870115.1 Chitinophaga pinensis
GAAAAATACCTTTTTAATACAATTAAAATTTGAGCAAATAGTTTCTTGTTTAGTTTTTCTATGTGCAATTTTTTCGTTTTCAAGTGTTTTTTCTCAATGTGCAACTTTCATAAATACTTTTCCTTATATAGAAGATTTTGAAGCTAATCCTCAATGGACATCTGGAGGAGTAAGCTCTGATTGGGCTTGGGGAACTCCTGCTCATCCAACAATTAATTCTGCTGGTGGAGGAAATAATTCTTGGTGCGTTGGAAACTTAACAGGTTCGTCCTACAATGATTCAGAACTTTCTTTTTTAATGAGCCCTTGTTTTGATTTCACAAACCTTGATTATCCTTGGATTTCGTTTAAATTATTTTGGGAAAATGAATACAAATGGGATGGCTCAGTTTTTCAATATTCTTTAAATGGAGGAACTTCTTGGTCTAATTTAGGTGCATTTGGTGATCCAGTTGATTGTCGAAATGAAAATTGGTACAATTATGCTTCGGTCTTTTGGCTTTCGAGCGCAAGTCCAAAACATGGTTGGACAGGTCGAATTGACCCAACTTCTGGATCTTGTCAAGGTGGAAATGGTAGCGAAGAATGGCTCACAGCAAAGCATTGCATGAGTCAATTAGCTGGTGAGCCAAGTGTGAGATTTCGCTTTTTATTTGGTTCTGGAAATTCATGTAACGATTATGATGGTTTTGCAATTGACGATATTTTGATTGAAAATACAAGTCCATTAAATTCTTCATTTACATATATTTGTACTACTTCAAACGATGTTAGTTTTACAAATACTTCTACTAATTGTTCGACAAATTATAACTGGAATTTCGGAGATCCAAATTCTGGAACCTCGAACACATCAAATTCAAGTAATCCAATTCACACTTTTTCAGCTCCGGGAACTTATACTGTTTTACTCACAAGTTCAAGTTCTTGTAATCAATCAGGAATTTCAACTCAAACAATTAAGATTTTACCAAATACGATTAATTCTACAAATATTAATTGTTTTGGAGAAAATACTGGAAGCGCTAGTGTTTCAGGTTCAGTCACATCAACTTATTCTTGGAATACAAATCCAATTCAAACTACGCAAACAATTTCAAATTTAGTGGCAGGAAGTTATGTCGTTTCAATTAGTGAAAATAATGCGTGTCCAACTACTGCAACAGTTACAATTACTGAACCTACACAATTAAATTTAACGCTAACTAGCATTGCTTCTTGCTCAAATGTTTGTGATGGCTCAATTTCTATGACAGCAAACGGTGGAACTTTGCCTTACACATATTTGTGGTCAACTTTTGGAAATGGTCAGAATTTTAATGGAATCGTTTGCCCAAATTCATACACAGGAACTGTTACAGATGCTAAGTCTTGCGTGAAATCTGGTACTACAACTGTTTTAACAAATCAAAAGCCAATCGTTTTGTGTGATTCAGCCAATATTTGTAGTGGTTCAAAAGCAACTTTAACGGCAATTGGCGCAATTTCTTATGTTTGGAGTCCGAATTTATTTTTAAGTTCAACAACAAATTCAAGTACAATTGCAAGTCCAGTTTCGTCTATTAAATATACCGTAATTGGAACTTCACTTGAAGGTTGCAAAGATACAGTTGATGTGATGGTAACAGTAAGTGATATTTTTGCACCAAGTGCTGACTTTTCTTTTTCTCCCAGTGAAGGCGATGTTTATGAAACTGAAATATTTTTCACAAATGAAAGTTCTGGTGGAGATAATTTTACTTGGACTTTCGATAATTTGGATTCTAGTCATTTAACAAATCCTGTTTATACTTTTCCAAATGACAATGCAGCGTCTTATTTTGTCTGTTTAAAAGTTGCAAATGACATTTTTTGTGCTGAAGAAATTTGTAAAACAATTAAAATCAATGGAATTCCAAGTGTTTTTATTCCAAACTCTTTTTCGCCTGATAAAAATGGAATTAATGATTTTTTCTTTCCGGTAATTAAAGATCTTTCTAGTGAAAGTTATTCTTTTACAATTTACAATCGCTGGGGAGAAGAAATCTTTTTCTCAAGCGATATGAATGAAAAATGGAATGGAACTTACAAAAATCAAATCTGTCAAGATGGAATTTATTCTTGGAAATTAACTTTTAAAGATGATGTAAATCAAGAAGTTAAAGTTGAGACAGGTTTTATGAATTTGATAAAATAATTTTTCAATCCATTTCTAAATCTCTATACTTTTTTTGTAAGCCATAAATGAAATTTCTTAAAATTTGATCTTTGCAAATTCTATAATGATTGTGCGTTGGATTTCTAAAAAATGCAGAAAGTTCGTGCTTACTAATTCTAAAATCTTGCAATTGCAAAACATCAATTATGTCATCATCTTTGTAGTTTAAAGCGATTTTTAATTTCCTGAAAATGATGTTATTATTTAATACTTTTTCTGCTTCAGGTTGCTCGCCTTCTCTTTTACCACGTTTTTCATTAATTAGACCATTCAAAAAAAAGGCGAAATGAGTATCGCTCAAACTGTGGTAACTTTCATCATCGTCTTTTTTCATCCAATCGCTGATTTGAGCGCGCGTTGTTGTGAAATTTGCTGAGGCAAAAATTGCAATCATTTTATCATCACCAAAATCAAAAGTATAGCGAAGCCTGCGTAATATATCGTTGTTTGTCATTTTTTTCTTATTAAATTATTCAATTGGACTAAAAAAACTGAAATGCACATTTCCGAATGAACGCATTTCAATAAAATTTGCATTTGCACTTAAATCGGTTTGTCTTCCATGTTCAATGATACAAATTCCACCTGGATTTACCATCTTTTTTTCGATGATAATATCCAACACATCTTGGTGAAAAGTCATAGCGTATGGTGGATCAGCAAAAATTAAATCCCATTTTTTTTCTGATTTTCTCAAAAAATCACGCACATCAGCTTTGTAAACTTGAATTACTTCTTTTAAATTATGTTCATTAATCAAGTTTTGAATAAATCGCACACAATTATAATTCGTGTCAACCGCTGTTATTTTTCCTGCTTCACGAGAAGCAAATTCTAAGGAAATGTTTCCTGTGCCAGAACATAAATCCAGAATTTCTAAATCTTGCAAACTGTATCTATTTTCAAGAATATTGAAAATTCCTTCTTTTGCATAATCTGTCGTTGGACGAGATGGAAAATTTTTAGGCGTTGCAAATCTTCTTGACTTTAATATTCCTCTTATTATACGCAAAATTGTTGGTGTTTTAGTGATTTGTCTGCATCAAAAGTAATGCGATTTGTTGTTGAAGAAAATAAATTTAGTTTAAGTAAATTTTCATTCAATTCTTGTTCATTTATGTTAGAAAGCGAATTTATACTGAAATTAATCAATCCTTTTGATTCGGTCAATTTCTCTTGTTGCATTGCAAAAGTAAAATAATAAATGATGTCATTTAAGTGATTTATCTCGTAGGAATTACACAAGATAATTTCATTTTTATTGATAATTGTCAAAATCATTTCTTCAGGAAAAATCGAAACTTGAATGTTTAAATTTGAAGAATTTTGTTTCAAGATTCCTCGTAAAGTGTGTGAATATTCGTGTTGAATCACAACTCTAGGAAAACGAATTATAAAAAAAGACTTCACCCAAAGTGGGATTTCATAAATTGTCACCAAAGAAGATTCCATCATTCGGTTATAATCCAATTCTGATTTAGAAACAGTTTTATTAAAACAGGCCGAAAATAGACTTTCAATTTCACTTGGAGAAAAAATATTTGCGGGAGCTAAAAGTGCATTTGGAGTGATCCATGAAACAGAAATTTCATCATATTCAGCAGAAGAAGAGATGTTTTTATCAAAAAAAAGTTTTAAAGCTTCCTTATATTGAAAATCTTTTTTTTCTTGAAATAAAACGGAGTCAAGAATTTTTAATTCTCCAGACGATAATTCTGCGAGAGAACAAAAATTTTCTGAAAGTTGAATTATTAATTGATTTTTGGACATTTATAAAAGGCTTTTTCTAATTTTTCAAAGTTACGTATAATTTTGAAAAAAGAAATATACCCAATTATATTTTAATTCACTACCTTTGAAAATACAAAAATGGAAAATTTTCAAAATCAATTTTATCGTGTTTTTAAAGATCAATTTGCATTTCAATTAACTGAAAGTCAGGATTACGTGGCGAAAATATTTTCACGTTTTGTTTTGTTAAATCCTGATAAAAGTATTTTAGATAAAAAATTGTTTATTCTCTCTGGTTATGCAGGAACAGGAAAAACGACTTTGGTTGGAAATTTTGTTCAAACCTTAAAACATTTTAATCGCTATTGTTCACTTTTAGCGCCAACTGGTCGTGCAGCAAAGGTTTTTTCTGGTTTTGCAAAACAAAAAGCATTTACGATTCACAAGAAAATTTACCGGAAAGTAAAGCTTGAAAATGGCAATATTCAAATGGCTTTGGCTCCAAATTTAACAAAAAATACGATTTTCATTGTTGATGAAGCATCGATGATTGCTGATTTTTCAGCGACAAAAAGTGGTGCAGTTTCAGAACGAAATTTGCTGGAAGATTTGATTGAGTTCGTTTATTCTGGACTTGGTTGTAGTTTAGTTTTTGTAGGAGATGAAGGTCAGCTTCCACCAGTTGGATCTGATTTTTCTCCAGCTTTGAACAAAGAATATCTTCAGAATCATTTTCC
>CAMBRH010000270.1 GCA_945870115.1 Chitinophaga pinensis
GAAGTTAATTCATCTCTATATTGATTTGGTGAATAAATTAAAATAGAATTTCTTGAAAATGCAAAACTCAAATTATCATCTTGGTAATTTAAAATGGTTGAATTGTAAGAACTGTTAAAAGCTGGACGAGTTGATTGCACTTGAATTGAGCCAACATACGTCCCACTCGATGGAATAGAAGAAATTTGAATTTGAATGTTACAATTAATTCGTTCTTCTAATTTATATTTCTCTTTCGTCCATTTAGTATTGTTCATCATTTCGTAAACGGTTTGTTTCAAAATGTCAAAAACTTCTTTTTCAATGGAAGTTACAGGGATTTGATTATCAACAATCACGGTAACTTGACAATTCAATTCTTGGCTAAAAGCAAAAGTTGAAAGCAAACAATTAATTAATAAAGAGAAAAATATGATTTTTATTTTCATGTTGATTTTTTTAATACCTAATCTAAAATGCGTTAATTTTTATAAAATTGAATCTTTAATACAATCAATAATGTCTTTTGCCACAAGTGATTTACTTTTTAACTCAAAACTAGTAATTTTATTGCTTTTATCAATCAAATGAATGCGATTTGTTTCATTTTTAAATCCTGCGCCTTCATCTTCGAGTGTATTTAAGACAATTAAATCTAAATTTTTGTTGATTAATTTTGATTTTGCATGTTCAAAAGCATTATTTGTTTCAAGGGCAAATCCTACTAAAAATTGCTTTTCTGTTTTGTTTTTTCCTGCCCAAGCTAAAATATCAGGATTTTTAACCAATGTAATTGTTAATTCTTCGTCCTTCTTTTTAATTTTCTGACTTTCCATGTTTTTTGGACGATAATCTCCCACTGCTGCAGCAAAAACTCCTATTTCACAGTTCTTCCAATTTCCTTGAACTTTTTCTAGCATTTCTTGTGCTGATTCAATTTCAAAAAGTGTTAAATTTGGATGATGTAATTTTTCGTTTGTTGGTCCTGAAATCAAAATAACTTTTGCGCCTCGTGATAAAAATTCATGTGCAATTCTAAATCCCATTTTTCCAGATGAATTATTTCCAATAAAACGTACAGGATCTATTTTTTCATGTGTTGGTCCGGCCGTAATTAAAACTTTTTTTTCTGAAAAAGAATTTTCATTTGCAAAATATTCCTCTAAAAATGTCACGATTGTTTCTGGTTCAGCTAATCTTCCTTGTCCCACCAAACCACTTGCTAATTCACCAAATTCTGCTGGAATAATCAAATTCCCTCTATTCTCTAAAATTTTAAGGTTAGAATTTGTCGTTTTGTGTGAATACATGTCTAAATCCATTGCTGGAGCAACAATTACTGTACATTTTGCAGATAAATAGGTGGCTGTAAGTAAATTATCACAAAAGCCATTGCTGATTTTTGCCAAAGAATTTGCGGTTAGCGGAGCAATTAAGAAAATATCTCCCCACATTCCTAAATCAACGTGATTTGTCCATTCACCATTTTTTTGATTCCAAAAATCTATGTGAACAGGATTTTCAGATAAAGTAGCAATTGTTAGTGGAGATATAAAATCACAAGAGGCAGGAGTCATTATACATCTGACTTCTGCCTCTTTTTTCTTTAATAAACGAATTAGAAAAGCAATTTTATATGCTGCAATACCTCCAGTTATACCTAGAAGAATGCGTTTTCCTTTCATTTTTATAATATTTATTTTGGATTAAACTTTATCTTAGAGCTTATATTGCATTAGCTAACTAAGACTTGTTTTTCAAAAAATTAAGCTTTTTTCTCTTCTTCGATTTTACGAATATAAAGTCTATCGTCCAACATTTCAGCCATAGAAATAGCAACTGATTTTGGAAGTTTTTCGTAAAATTTAGAAATTTCAATTTGTTCTCTATTTTCAAAAACCTCTTCTAAATTATCTGTTGAAGACGCAAATTCTTGTAATTTACCAGTCAATTCTTCTTTTAATTCTGAAGAAATTTGATTTGAACGTTTTGACATAGCAACAATTGCTTCGTAAATGTTACCTGTTTTTTCTTCAAATTTAATCGTGTCACGTGTGATTGTTGAACGCTCAGCATCGATACTTTTAAAATTAATTGCCATCTTATTCAATTTTTAATTTAATGTATAGTTCTTTATATCAATAGGTTAAGAACTTATTTTTTAATTTCTTCCAATTGTTGAAGGAGATTTTTTTTCAATGTTTCCAATTCATTTAAGTATTTACTCTCTGGAAATTGGACTGCAAAGGTACGATAAGTTTCAATAGTTTTCTCAATTCGCTCCTTTTTTTTATCATCGATACTATTTTTAGCTAAAAAATAAGAATTTTTGATTTTAATATAAGTTACTTCTTCTCGGTGCACTGACTTTGGGAAATCATTTAAAAAAGTTTCAGCAGTTGTAACAGCAGACTTGTAATTTAAAGTTTTTGAATAGATTTTTACATTATCTAATTCCTTTTCCTCTAATTTTAAACGAAGTTGATCAATAATTATATTACACGTATCAATTCTGTCTGATTGCGGAAATAAATAGATAAATTGTTGAACGTCATTTAAAGCTAATTCAGTTTCTTGCTGATCTAAACTTTTGTTTGGTGAATTTTTTACGCTACAAATTGTTTTTATAAAAAATGCCTCTTCCACCTTTTTACTCATCGGATATTTATCAAAGAATGAGCCTAGAAAATAATTTCCCATGTAATAATCTTCAATTTCATAATATGCCTTCCCGATTCTAAAATAAGAAACTTCTCCTTCGCTTGCTTTTGGGAGACGCTGATAAACTTGTTCAAATAAGGCAATGGATTGAGAATATTTTTCTCTATCATATAAGTCATTAGCCAAAGCAAATTTTTTGGTATAATCATCACCCTTTAAAACCTTGTTGTATTCTGAGCAAGAAGTGATTGTAATAAGTAAGAAAAGAAGGTAAAAAATAACTTTCATGACGCAAAGTTAATATTTTCTTTAAAAGAATGAAATTCAAAGCTGTTAAAAGTTTCTAAAATTTGAAATTCGATTTATAAACCATTATAACAGTTACTAATTAATATGTTAAAACATGCTGAATTACCCAGTCACTCATCGAGCAGACGAGAAAAGTACTTTTCAAGTTATTTTACTTTTGAACTATGATGCCGGAGGAGAAAAAGCTAAGCTTTTGAAGAACCAACGATAGTGCAGTGATAAATATTTGTAACGACGGATGACCACGAAGTCGCACCGAAGGTAAGTCCGTCGTGAAAACTAAAAATAGAATTGTTTTTGGAGCGTGTTTTTGTTTAAAAACCATGCCAAAAACCACTAAAATTGGTAATTCGGGAAACAAATGGGTAATTCAATTAATTAGCCAAAAACATTTCTCAAATCAATTAATTCTTCCACTTTTTCTAAGTTGCCAACTTGCTGAAAAGAGGCGATTAAATTCGTTAGCATTCGTTGAATAATGACTGAATTTGAGCATGGTTCAAAATGATTTCTTTCAGGTGTGATTTTAAGTTGAGCTAGGAATTGAACAATATCATTTTCATAAAAGATTTTTCCCTTCGAATAAGTATTGATATAAAATAGGACACCATATTTACTTTTATCTTCCAACATTGAATGAACTTGATTTTCGTCCATGTAGCATAAAACAAAATGATTTGGAAGATTTACACCAAAAACAGGAATATTTAATTGTTGAGCTATTACACTATATATCAAACTCAAAGTCAATGGATTTCCTTTTTTTGTTTCTAAAACGGTATTCAAAAAAGAATTAAGAGGAGAATGAAAAGTTTGGGTATTTCCTTTGAAATGATACATTTCGTAAAAAACCTTGTTAAAAACATTTATTTTTTCAAAAGCTGTTTGATTTTCATTTATTTCAAGCCAAATAGACTTTCTGATTTTTTCTATTTCTTGGTAAATACCTTCAATGTTTAGTCCCGGATATTGAAATTTGGCAATAATAATTGCAGCTTGAAGCAAATCTTTTTCTTTTGAATTTCTCCATAAGATCAAATCAGATTTACTTTCTTCCACTTGAATTTCGTGAATGATAGTTTCAATTCTATTTTGAAAAAGTAAACCAAAATCCTCACTTTCCCAGGAATATTCTAAGTAAGGAATAGCATCTTTTCCGTAAGATTTTAATTGACCGCGTACATGTTCAAATACTTGATCGTTGGGATCATCGACCAAATGAATTAATGCTTGAACTGATTGTACACTTAACATAAGACAAAGATATTACAAGTTAAAATCCAAAAAACATTACTAAAATGATTTTTTTAATACCAAAATGTTAATAGTGAATAATTTGAATAAAAGTTATGAATAATTTTTCAGAAAATTAACTATTCCTTCAAAAAAGTTACATTTGTATTTCAGAAAATTATGATTGAGAAAAAAATAATGCTTGAAGAGAATAAAAATAGGCTTTTAGTTTTAGATTCATTGCGCGGTTTAGCGGCAATTATGGTCGTTTTTTTTCATTATACAATGAATAGAGAACAGGCAAATTATGGATTTAGATTAGGAACAACTGGTGTTGATTTATTTTTCATAATAAGCGGTTTTGTTATTTTTTTGAGTTTAAATAAAGTTTCATCAAGTTATGAATTTGTTGTTAACAGATTAGTGAGACTTTACCCAACATATTGGGCTTCTGTTACATTCACTTTTATT
>CAMBRH010000271.1 GCA_945870115.1 Chitinophaga pinensis
TAAAGTCTTAGATTATTTTGTGAAAAACAGAAGCTGAAGCTTGAGCTGTTGGCATAATTACTAAATCATTTATGGTAACATGTTTTGGGCGTGTGCACACAAAATAAATTGTTTCTGCAATATCTTGCGCTACCAATGGATCAAAACCAGTATAAACTGAATTTGCGATTTCTTCGTTTCCTTTAAACCTCACTTGTGCAAATTCGGTTTTGGCTGCTCCCGGAGCAATATTTGTAACTTTAATATTATATTTAACAAGATCAATTCTCATGGCTTTTGAAAGAGCATCAACTGCATGTTTTGTTGCGCAATACACATTTCCTTCAGCATAAACTTCACGTCCAGCAATGCTTCCAAGATTCACAATGTGACCTTCTTTATTTTCTTTTAAAAATGGAATAATTTGTTTACTCAAATACAATAATCCTTTGATATTTGTGTCGATCATTTGATCCCAATCATTTTCATCCCCATCTTCGATTACATTTCTCCCTAAAGCTAATCCAGCGTTATTCACAAGGATTTTTATGTTTTTAGTAACATTTCCAGGCAATGATTTTACACTTTCAATTACTTCATCATTTTTTTGAATGTCAAAATTCAAAATAATTACATCAATTTCGGGGAAAGCTAAATTAAAATCATTTTTAATTTCATTTAATCTTTGTATTCTTCTACCAGTTAAAATCAGGTCCCAATTTTGTGCTGCGAAAATTTTTGCTGTTTCTAATCCAAATCCAGAAGTTGCACCAGAAATCAAGATATATTTTCTTTCTTTTTCCATTCGTTAAAAGGTTTTACAATAATAAATGTGATTATTAAAATTGCCACATAAGAGAAAATTCGATAACGAACAATTGCACCAAAAATCGGTGTTGCCCAACCAATAAATAGGGATAAAATCAAAACAAACAAAGATAAGGTTATGACTAAAATTTTTTCATTACGATTTAATTTTCTTCTAAAAATAATTCCCAAAATCAATGCTCCAAATAAATAATAGGTTTCTAAAATTGTCACTATTTTAAACTTTGGTGAAGGATCATTCCAGCTTGGTCTTAATAAACAGTTAACCAAAGAAATAGGAATGTTTTTTACAAGTTGTTTTTTAGAATATAAAATTAAAGTTGGTTCTATGTATGAATTTGAATGAGTCCAAATACTATGAATTTTGAATTTATGTATAGAATCAGCCAAGATTGTGATTCTTTTTAAACTTTTCTTATTTTGTTTTGGCATTTTAAATATTCGTGCTTCTTTAATAAAATAGGCTGAATCCGTTTCATTCACAATTTTATCATATTGACTAATTGGAACGTGATATGCATATTTTTCATTTCCATTTTGTAAATAAATCCCTCCTTTTGTGACGTTATTGAAATCAAACTGTTTAACCGTGATATTATCGACAAAAAGCTGCCATTGATTGGGTAAAATAAAAAAACTAAGAATTAAAATTCCAAATTGAATTAAAAGCACAAGGTACAATTTCATTTTTGGAAAAATATATTTTGAACATATCAAAAATCCAAAAGGAATAATAATTGCAATTAAAATATATGCCTTAAAATTTAACAAGAAATATAAGATAATTAGAAAGGAAAAATAATTTAGCAACTTTAATTTAAACGGTTTTCTTAGTATCCAAAAAAGTAAACCATAGACAAAAATGACCATCGGTTCTTTCAAAACACCACTTCCCCAGAACAAAAAAGATGGTAATAAAACCAAAGCCAATAGAAAAAATCTCTGATTAAATTTTATGAACTTTTTGAAATAAAGGAAAATTTGAATAACTCCAAAAGTTGACAATAAATCAAAAATAATAAAATGGATATAAATTGTATTGAAGGAGAAAAAATGAATGATACTATTAATTCGAATAATATTTTTCGCATCATCATGAATAACACTATTTGGCTGAGACCAAATACTTGTACCAAGAATATTTGATTCGATAATTTCTTTTGTTTCACCAATTCCTGTGAGTAATTTGAAATAATTTAGGGGTGATTCAAAAAATACGTTTTGCAAAATTTTCGCATCATTTATATATGTTCCAGAATCGTAATTCAAATATCCAATCCCATAATACCAAGTATATACGTAAATAAAGATTATAGAAACAATTGCTTTAATCCCAAAAACAAGACTCAAATCCCACTTTTTTAAGCCTTCAATATTCCCAATTTTGGAGAATCTTAAAAAAAGAAAAACCAAGAGAAATGCAAAAAAGGAATATGTAATTTCGAAAAACATTTGTCCGCCAAAGTTAGTGCTTAGATTTAATTTATTTCGTGATTAGTTTAAAAATTATACTTTTTAATTAACAATTCACAATAATTATCAAAAAATCAGTAAAAAACCGATTTAGAATCTTTATTTTTGTGCAAAAATTATTCCATGGAAAGCACTTTACAAGCAGAAGCAACTTTAGAACAAGCAATTGAATTGGGTTTAAGAGCCGATGAATTTGAAATGATAAAAGAAATTTTAGGTAGAACACCTAATTTTACTGAAACAAGTGTTTATTCTGTAATGTGGTCTGAACATTGTTCTTACAAAAATTCTATTTATTGGTTAAAACAATTACCAAAAGATGGACCTCACATGTTGGTTAAAGCTGGTGAAGAAAATGCTGGTTTGGTTGATTTAGGTAATGGAATTGGATGTGTTTTTAAAATCGAATCTCACAATCATCCAAGTGCTTTGGAACCTTATCAAGGAGCTGCAACAGGAGTTGGTGGAATCAACCGCGATATTTTCACCATGGGTGCTAGACCAATTGCGCAATTAAATTCATTGCGTTTTGGAGATATTTCTCAAGATAGAACAAAATGGTTGGTTAAAGGTGTCGTTAAAGGAATTGGTGATTACGGAAATGCTTTCGGAATTCCAATTGTTGGAGGAGAAGTTTTCTTTGATAAATCTTACAATCAAAATCCTTTAGTAAATGCTTTTTCAGCTGGAATTATAGATCCTAAAAAAGTTATTTCTGCCAAAGCAACTGGTCCAGGAAATCCTGTTTACATCGTTGGTTCTGCAACTGGAAAAGATGGAATTGCAGGGGCTGCTTTTGCTTCAAAAGATATTACAGAAGATTCTGCAAATGATTTACCATCTGTTCAAGTTGGTGATCCTTTCCAAGAAAAATTATTGTTGGAAGCTACCATGGAATTAGCTGAAACGAATTCAATTCGTGGAATGCAAGATATGGGAGCTGCTGGAATTACTTGTTCTACAAATGAAATGAGCGCTGCTGGTGGAGTTGGAATGGACATTCATTTAGACAGAGTTCCAACCAGGCAAGAAAATATGTTGCCTTACGAAATTTTACTTTCAGAATCGCAAGAAAGAATGTTAGTTGTGATTCAAAAAGGTGAAGAAGCGAAAGTAAAAGCGATTTTTGATAAATGGGATTTACATGCTGAAGAAATTGGTGTTGTTACCGATTCAGATCGTGTTCGTTACTTTATGCATGGTGAAATGGTAGGTGATGTTCCTGCTGAATCATTAGTTTTAGGTGGTGGAGCGCCACAATATCAAAGAGAATACAAAGAACCAGCTTATTATCAAGAATACAAAAAATTTGATATAAATTCAGTTGAACAACCAGAAGATTTGAAAGAAGTTGCTTTATTTTTATTGCAACATCCAAATATTGCTTCCAAAAAATGGGTTTATGAGCAATATGACTCTATGGTTGGAACGAAAACGATGACAACAAATCGTCCGTCTGATGCAGGAATTGTAAATATCAAAGGTACGGATAGAGGTTTAGCAATGACTGTTGACTGTAATTCTCGCTACGTGAATGCTGATCCAGAAGTTGGAACAATGATTGCAGTTTCTGAAGCTGCGAGAAACATTACTTGTGCTGGAGGAAATCCAAGTGCGATTACAAATTGCTTGAATTTTGGGAATCCTTATAATCCAGAATCCTACTGGCAATTTGTTGGAGCAATTAAAGGTATGTCAAAAGCTTGTTTGAAGTTCGAAACTCCTGTTACAGGTGGAAATGTTTCTTTCTACAATCAATCTGTAATTAACGGAAAAGAAGTTCCTGTTTTCCCTACACCAACAATTGGAATGATTGGTGTGGTAGAAGATAAATCAAAAATAATGACTTTAGATTTCAAACAAAAAGGAGATTTAATTTTCATTTTAGGTGAAACAGTTGAAGATATTGCTTCATCAGAATATTTGGCTTCGTTCCACAATATTGAAGCTTCTCCTGCACCGTATTTTGATTTAGAAAAAGAATATGCTTTACACCAAATTGTAAAAGATTTGATTCAAGGAGAATTAATTAATGCTGCTCACGATTGTTCTGACGGTGGTTTATTTATCGCCTTAGCTGAAATGGCTTTTCCAAGAGGTTTAGGTTTTGATATTGTAACCGATTCTGAAATCAGAGAAGATGCATTTCTTTTTGGAGAAGCACAAGGAAGAGTTGTAGTTACAGTTTCCGAAGAGCAGGAACAAGATTTCATTGAAAAAATGTTGCATTCTGGAGTGAATTTCACGCTGTTAGGACACGTTACTAAAGGTAAATTTATGATTGACGAAGACCATTACGGATTTTGCCATGAATTGAAAGATATTTACGATTCATCTTTGCAAACTTATTTGGA
>CAMBRH010000272.1 GCA_945870115.1 Chitinophaga pinensis
CTTTTCGTTAAGGAAACATATAAAGATGTTCGTTTAGTTGGAACGCCTCCTCAATCTTCTGGAAAGTTTGGCGGTGATACTGATAATTGGATGTGGCCACGTCATACTGCCGATTTCTCAATGTTTAGAGTTTATGCAGGTTCAGATAATAAACCAGCAGCTTACAGCGAATCAAATGTACCAATGGTTCCAAGACACAGTTTGCCAATTTCTTTAGCAGGTGTTAAAAAAGACGATTACGCAATGGTAATGGGTTTCCCAGGAAGAACAAACCGTTTTTTAACTTCTTATGGAGTTGAGCAAGCAATTTCAATTGAACAACCAAAAATTGTGGATGTTAGAGCGATGAAATTGCAAATCATGAAAAAATACATGGACAAAGATCTTGCTGTTCGTTTAAAATATTCTTCTAAATATGCGCAAGTTGCAAATTATTGGAAATATTTCATTGGACAAACGGAACAATTAAAAAACAATAAAGTTGCTGACAAAAAACGTGCGATTGAAGATGAATTTTTAAAATTTACTGCAGGAAAAAGTGATTATAACGATGTTTTAAAAGATATCGATATGGCTTATCAAGCAACAAATTCAATTATTTATTTGAGAGTTTATCAAAGTGAATTTGTAAGGCAAGTTGATATTAATTCACTTGCTTACACTTTAAAAGCATCAATTGATGCAGCTAAAAAAGGTCAAACTGAACGTTCAACAATGATGCGTGAATCAGCTTTTGAACAAGCAACAACTTTCTTTAAGGAACGAAATATGGAAATTGAATTAGAAACTTTGGAAGAAGTTTTGAAAATGTACATCAAAGATATTCCTAAAGAACAACGTTTTGGAATTACAAAAGACTTAAACGATAATGGAATTGCTTCTTTTATTGCTCGTTTAAAAGCATTTTCAATTTTCACTTCTGAAGCAAGATTTTCAGATTTTGCAAAAAATTATGATGAAAAAATGTTGACAAATGATCCTCTTTTTATTTTAATAAAAGATTTAGATCAAGCATATCAAAATGCAATGGCTGATGCTTCAATCAAATTAGGAAACGAAAAATTGCAAAGAGCAACACGTTTATTCGTAAAAGGAGTTCGTGAAATGCAAACAAATAAAAAATTCTATCCAAATGCAAATTCAACAATGCGTTTGACTTATGGAAATGTGTTGCCTTACACGACTAACGAAGGAAAAAACATGGATTTCACAACAGATTTTGATGGACTTATTGCAAAAGAAGATCCAACAAACCCTGAATTTGTAGTTGATCCAAGAATGAAAGATTTATGGTCTAAAAAGGATTATGGTCAATATGCTGATAAAACAGGTAAATTGGTTGTTAACTTTCTAACAAACAACGATATTACGGGAGGTAATTCTGGTTCACCTTGTATCAATGCAAAAGGAGAATTATTAGGCGCAGCTTTTGATGGAAACTGGGAAGCAATGTCTGGTGATATTTACTTCGAACCAAATTTACAAAGAACAATTGTTTGCGATATTCGTTATATTTTATGGATTGTAGACAAATGTTATGGAGCTACGAATCTTATTTCTGAAATGGAATTGGTTAAATAAGACTAAAAGACATAAGACACTAGACAAAAGACACTAGACAAAAAAAAGCTGAGAAATTTTTCTCAGCTTTTTTTGTAATTCATAATTCCTAACTCCTAATTCATAATTAATTTCAGTTCTTTATTTGCATCAAAATCCTAAAGGCCTTATCAATATCTTGTTGGTTAAAAATAATTGTAAATTCGTTGGCAGTAGAAATGATATCAACAATGTTTAAGCCTTCCCAAGCTAATTGTTTTAGAATGTAATAATATACACCATAAACTTCTGTGTTTAAGGTTGGAAGTTGAACTGTAATTGAAGCTAAATTCTCATTTTTACTTTTCAGTTTTTCGTGTTTAAAAAGCGTTAAAATATTTTCTTTTTCAATAAGATTTGTAACGATACTTGTTTCAGTAACACCTTTACTTATTGTGTAGAATGCTTTCTTTTTATCTTCTTCTAATATTTTTATCAATTCACTTTGTTTGTCACTCAATGAATCTGAATTTTCAAATGTCAAGCATGTAAGATTACTTCTCACAAGATAATCACCAATTTCTTTAACGATGCTTTCAATTTTTAAATTAAGTCTGTGGTAAGTTCCTGGAGTCAATCTTTTAATTGACATAATTATTGCACCTTCTTTAATGTCCTCATTAAATACCAAGTCAATTTCTGGTTTGATTTTTCGAGCTAAAGCAGAAATGTTAATTAGATTTTCTGTCATTGCTTCTCTTAAAAAAGGGCTTCTATTTATTATATCTTCTGCTACTTTTCCTACTGAATTCATTTTTAACTTTTTTTGTCAAAAATAAACAAAATTGTTAAAAAATAAACTTTTTAAACCAAAATAAGTTTTTAATTAAAATTATAGATGTAAACTAGTTCATTATCAGTATATTTGATAGTATGTTAAAATAATATTAAAAATAATTTGTTTTTTTTAATATTATTAATAAAAAAGTACTATATTTGCAACCGCAAACGAGATGGTGCCTTAGCTCAGTCGGTAGAGCAATAGACTGAAAATCTATGTGTCCCTGGTTCGATTCCTGGAGGCACCACATCTTAAAAACCCTGACAGAAATGTTGGGGTTTTTGCATTTTACTTAATTTAGTGATTGAATCATCGTGATTAGTTTCAAAATCCACTGGCTAAGCATAAAACGCTAACAATATTATTTCTTTTAGATAACCTTTTTGATTTAATCAGTTTGGAGCTTTGAGTTTTGAAAAGATTTAATACTTGTATTTACTTTGCGAATATTTTAAAAAATCAAAACATACAAACGCATTTTTTTCAAATTGTAATTTTTTCAGTATTTCAAGTTGTTGAGCAAAATCATTCCATTCTTTTTTGCTATTAAATTCGCCAGTGTGCAAAATTAGTTTATCTAAAAATTTAAGTGTAATTTTTTCAAATTCAAACAATCTGTTATTTTCTTTAATAAGTTTTTTTAAGGAAATTATTTTGGATTCTGCTAAGCTAAATTTATTCATTTCAATATCTACAAAAATTGATAAAAAACTTGCAAAAACAAAGATGTCTTTTTTAATCCCTTCACCCACAAAAAAATGTTGCAATACTTTATTCGCATCTTTGAATTTTTGCAAGGAAATATAAATCCAACAAGTGTCAAAAATCACATACACCCTTTCTGTATTTAATAGGTTGGAAGTGGCTAATTTATCCGTTAAAAGTGTAATTTCTGTCTCTTTCTTTAGCATAAACATTAAAGCGTCATTGAAGCGGTTTTGCATACAGAAATATTTAAGTTCAAATAAGTAATTCCAGTATTTTAGCGAGTCAATTAGAGTGGTGTTTTGAGTTTTAATTTGAATAAAATTATTCTTAAGCAATTCATAATTCTTACGATTTTTTTGAAGTAAACATAAAAGAATCATGTTTGCAAGTGCTTTTGCACTTTCTAATTCAAACTCTTTTGCGGGCATTTGGTGTTGTTTATATAATTCATATTGCCTAGAAAAATTCAAGTAACTATCCTCAAATTCGCCAACAATAAAATGATACATACCTTTCATGTAGTTGATTTGAATTTTACTGATAATTGAAACCGCTTCTTTTTTGTTTTTAAATAATTGTAAAGTATTAGATCCAATCCTTTCACTTTTTTCAATATATGAGCGAAGAAATTCTGTCTCTTGATTTATTTTTATAAAAAGTAAATATTCTTTTTCGATTTTTAACTCATTTTCAATGTTTTGAACTAAAAATGGTAAATCAAGTTTTAATTTTTCAAGATGTTGCGATAATTCTTTAGGGCTGTTTTTTGCAACAAATAATTCTGTTTCCGCTTTTTTAATTAGAATTAATTCAGGGAATTTTTCAAAACGAATAGCTAAATCTTCTGCTTTTTTAATTGCTTTTTTTGCCGAAGTCAACATGGATTTTTCAATAAATATCCTAAAGTAATTTAGTTGAGTTTCTATCTGGGCATTTATAGAAATATCCTTATGAAAAGAGCGTAAACTTTCGAGGAGCTTTAAAAATAATTGTCTTTTTTGTTGTGCAAAAAAGGTTTTATTGAATTCCTTTTTTATTTTTTCTTCCTCGTATTTTTGTTGTTTACTAATAAGATCATAGAGTTTGAGGTAATTTTTACTTTCCCCTGCAAACATAAAGGATGCATGTAATTTAAAGTATCTTTTTTCACTTTGAGTCATAGAATGAATTAACTCAACCAATGGTTCTTTTTTCATTTAAAATAGTATAAATATTTTAGTTAAATTATTCAAATTTAACATTTTATTTAATTATTTTACACATTTGAAATATTATAATTAAGAAAATTTAATTTTACTGTTTCGGTTTAATGACGTAATCTTGCATTAAAGAAACAAAACTTTTTATTTTTTTATTGAAATGCAAATAAAACACTACATACAAACACATTCTGATAGATACCTCGAAGAACTAAAAGCTTTTTTAAGAATTCAATCAATTAGTGCGGATAAAAAATATGCTGGTAGTATAGAAAAAGCAGCTGACTTTTTAATTGAGGCACTCGAAAGTGTCGGAATAAAAAAGTGTGCTAAATATTATGAAG
>CAMBRH010000273.1 GCA_945870115.1 Chitinophaga pinensis
AAAATCAGGATTTTGCAAGTTTTTTTGGGAGAAAAAATAAGAGGTGTAATTTGAAATTATTTCAACGTCTTTTTCAAAAGGTTTTATTTTTTGTTAAACGAATAAGTTATTGATTTTATCAATCATTTTGACTTTGAATTTATTAACGTAACGCAAATATGAGAAGTTTGGGGTTCGCCAACGTGCCACTAAATTAAAGAAATCGGCTTGTGGGAGTCTTTAAAATACCGATTGTTTCCTCCGCCCCCAAATTTCTTATATTTGATGTTATAAAATCGTTTTAATGTGCTATAACGGTTTGCTTTACGCGACTGTATTTTTATTGAACTTTAGTTTGCTGTAATTCAGATACATATCCAATTTTAAACATTTGTTTTTATGAATTGAATTTAAACTTACAATTTAATCTTCACCAAATATAGAATTATTTCCTTGTAAACGCAACAAATAAATTTAAAACCTGCGTCAAGCCATCCAAATAGAAGTAAAAGCGAAAGTTTTATTCATATCCCGATAGCTATCGGGACATCACTAAAAATTCATCACTCCCTACAAAATATGTCTCTCCTTTTTCTCCAAATAAATATCGTCAATTGTCACTAAAATCCCTGTTTCTTCAACTCCACCAAAATCTGGATTTACGGCTGTTCCAAAGGTTTTCATGGATGGAGAAAGATGCATGTAAATATTTACCAAAGGTGGCACATTTTCTCCTCTTTCACGAACGTAAGAATTTAAGACTTTGAATCCATCTTTAAAATGCAAATCAGTCAATTGTTGGTTTACATAATTAACATCGTAATTTTGAACCAAAGGATGAAAAGGTGTCATCAATTTTTCAGTATCTGGAAAATAGCGATTCATGAAATGCAATAAAAAATCGCGCGCTTCAACATTGTAAGTTGGATACATCGTTACTTTTCCGAAAAAGTATTTGTACGTAGGATTTTGAACAATTATTGCTCCTAAACCATCCCAAATATTATCCAAGGCAAACAAACCTTTTCTTGGATTTACACTTGGTTGAAAATTTGGTTGCACCCAACTTCTTCCTAATTCAATTGTTTTTGGAAGGAAATCTTTGATGAATTTCTCTGAAAAGTCAAAATAATGACTTGTTGACAATAAAATTTCTCCTGTTTTTTCGTTTATTGCTTTGTCGCACAAAATATAACGATATCCGCCAATAATTTCTTCATCTTCAGGTGACCAAACAATCAATTGTTCGTAGCAAATTTCGTCGGTATCAAATTCATCTAAATCACAAGCAAGTCCTGTTCCTCCGCCAGAAGCACGAAAAGTGACTTCACGTAAACGTCCAATTTCAAGTAAAGTGTTTGGTGAATTATGTTGGTTTACACAATAAATTTCATTTCCTCCTTTACGTGTGTTTCTTAAAAAACGATTAGAATTTAATTCACTTTTTAAGATGTTTTTGTCTATTGCTTTTATAATATCTTGCATTTTGTTGAAATTGTTGAAATCCGTTTAGCAAAAGTTACGCCAAGTTGAAATAATTTTTCAATGGATGTTTCAAAGATACATTTTTTTTATTTAGTTTTTAATTTTAGGCAATTCATACACTCTATCTCTGATTTCATTTGCCCAATCTTTCATTTTTTTATTATCTGTAATTTCTTCAGGGAAAATTGGTTTTCCAATCGTAAATTTCATTGTAACATTTTTTTGTCTGAACATTTCGTCTGCTAAATAAAGCATTTCTAAATTTACTTTTATGCCTAAAAAAGTTCTAATTCTTGCCAAACGATAAAAAAAGTTGGATAATTTTCCTTCAATGTGAACTGGAATTATTGGAATATCGTGTTTTTTTGACATGGAAACAAATGTTTTTTTCCAATCTAAATCTTTCACAATTCCCTCTTTTTTACGACTAACTAATCCAGCTGGAAAAATGCAAATCACTTGTCCAGAGGAAAATAAATCATCGATTTTTTGATGCGTTCCTTCTTTACTTTTTCCATGTTTGTTAACACCAACAAATAATCCTTGAAGCGATTCGATGTTTAAAAGTAAATCATTTACGATGAATTTAAAGTCTTTTCGATGTTCCTGAAACGATGACAAAAGTGCAATTGCGTCAATTCCTCCAAGCGGATGATTCATGGCTAAAGTTGCTCCACCTGATTTTGGAATATTTTCAAGACCTTCAATTTGAACATTTATATTCAGATATTTAATAAACGAAGTACATAATTCTATGTTACGCTCATTTTCATGATCTTTGATGAATTTATTCATTTCATCTTGATGTAAAATGCGTTCAAGGTAGCGAATTAAAAATCCGGGCAACCATTTTAATAGCTTTGGATTTTTTGTTCCGATAACGCGTCTTACATCAATAAAATTTCCTTTTTCCATCAATTTTAACATTGTTTTGCTACAAATTTAGCATCTTTGCAGAATATTTCTAATTTTAAATCGTATAAAAATGAAAATATTCCTTTTTTTAATTATCATTTTTACTTCTTTAAATTTATTTTCACAGAAAGTTTGTTTAACTGAAAGTTCCCGACTTGCTGCTGAAAAGGAAAATAAATCGAGGAAAAATACTTTTTATGTTTATTGGGGTTGGAATCGCGGATTTTACACAAATTCAGATATTCATTTTCAAGGTAGAAATTACGATTTTACTTTGACTGATGTTATTGCGAAAGACAGACAATCGAAATTTGATTTTAAGACTTATTTTTCGCCTACAAAATTGACAATTCCACAATATAATTTCAGATTGGGGTATTTTTTGAATGATAAATATTCAATTTCTATTGGTGCTGATCACATGAAATACGTGATGCAAAATTACAATGTTGTGAAAATTAATGGCTACATTGAAAATTCAAATACCGCTTATGACGGCGTTTATGAGAATGAAGATATTGAATTAAAAGATGATTTTTTGAAGTTTGAACACACGGATGGATTAAATTACGAAAACATTGAATTGCGTCGACATCATGAATTTTTCACCAAAAAGAATTTTAATATTTCACTTTTTGAAGGAGCAGGAATTGGCGTTTTAGTTCCGCGAACAAATACAACTTTATTAGCCTATAAAAGATATGATGAATTTCACTTAGCAGGTTATGGAGTTGGAATTGTTGGTGGATTTAATTTTGAGTTTTTCAAATACTTTTTTCTTCAAACGGAATGTAAATTAGGTTTTATTCACATGCCAGACATCAGAACTACAGAGTTCAAAACTGATAAAGCAAGTCAGCATTTTTTCTTTTCTCAGTTTAATGGACTTTTTGGAGCGAGATTTAAGTTTGGAGGGAAGAAAGTTAAGAATTAAGAACGATGAGTTATGAGTTATGAATGATGAGTTTGTGATTTAGTTAGAAACAAATTCTTCACTTTTCATTCTTCACTTTTCATTCTAATTCTAATTAGTTTCCCCAAACCTCATTCAAACTTGTCTGAAAATAAAATTTGCTTGGTCTAATTTCTCGTTTGCTAAAAACAGGTTTACCTTCAGCATTTAATCTTGGATAATGTGGCGTATTTCTTTTATAAGATTTTGGCATGAAAATTAAGTCGTGAGACAATTTATTTTGAGAGAAATGTAAAAGCTCAAAATACCTTTCTTTGCTTGGTATGAAGTTTTAGTTTCTTGTTATTAATCATTTATTAGGATAGGATAAAAAATTTAAATGCTTTTTTTGTTAGTAAAAAATATCTTTTAGTGCTTTAAATTAAGCCAATTATCGAATTTTCCCAATAATAAACTGCAATTAATACTAATTTGTTAAAAAAAAACACTATTATTGTCTTACTAAAACTATAAATAAAACTATGAAAAATTCTACACTTAAATTCAAATTTATTTTTGGATTAATTTTTTTATCATTTTTTGCTAATTCACAAGAATGGGTAGAAATGATGCATGATCCTAATGTTAACTTTTACGAAACTCAAGCAGTTTTCAATGCTTATTGGAAAGGTAAAACTATTGAAAAAGGTAAAGGTTACAAGGCATTTAGAAGATGGGAAGCATATATGGAACCAAGAGTTTATCCTTCTGGTGACATTACTTTACCATCACAAAATTTTGCTAATTATGAAAAATGGTTAGAGGAAAATTTTAATAAAGAGGATGATAAAGGAGGAAAATCTGGTGGGCCAATTGAAAAATCCATTGCTGGTGATTGGTCTCCTTTAGGTCCAATTGGTAAACCTGCAGGAGGTGGAGCAGGTCGTATTAATTTTATTCGATTTGACCCGGCGGTATCAACAACAATGTATGTTGGAGCTCCAGATGGGGGCTTATGGAAAACAACAAATGGCGGTACTTCGTGGTCAACTAACACTGATTTATTAACAGTTATTGGATGTTCTGATGTAGCGATAGCTGCTGATAATTCAAACTTGCTATATTTAGCTACAGGTGATTTAGAAGGAGATTGTTATTCAAGAGGTGTTCTAAAATCTACTGATGGAGGACTCACATGGAATACAACTGGATTATCTTATATTGCAAGTAACGGTGTGACAATAAGCCGTTTATTAATTGACCCAACAAATTCTAGTATCGTAATGGCATTTGCAAGTAATGGTATTTGGAGAACAACAGATGGTGGTGCAACTTGGACGCA
>CAMBRH010000274.1 GCA_945870115.1 Chitinophaga pinensis
ATTTCCCTCAAAAATTTAATGCAACTAGTCCAAATTTAAAACTTCCGCAACCAACACTTTTTGTTTTTGAGAATTTTTCTTTCGATGAGTTAAATGATGAATTGATTGAAACTTTTTCTGCTGAAAAACCACAAGATATTATTCGAAGATATTCTTGTGATAGCTATGATTTAGAAATTAATCACGGAACTTTCTACAACATCACTTCACATTGGGATACCACAAAAGTTAAAGTTGATTATTTTCCTGAAAATGAAACGCTTAATTTAGATTGCAATTGCAAAAACATCAAGCGAAAAATGTGTAAACACATCACATCGTTTTTATACATTCTCTTGAAAAATGATGACATTGGTTTTTATTTTATTCCTCGAATTAGAAATGAAAAATTTAAAGTTCAAGCCAAAGCTTATGGTTTAGAAAATTTAGAAAATTTAGATGATTATTTCACAATAGAAAAGAAGTACGGAAGCGTTTACGTAGTTCCAAAAAAGAAAGAATTAATAGCTTTAAATGAAGATAGTTTTCGTGCTTTAGATTTAAAATTACTTCCAGAAAAAGCTTCAATTAAAGATGAATTATCAAAAAACATTCAAGTAACTAGTGAAAAAGGATTGGTTTTTAGTCAATCACGTTATACGGACAATTTTTTCATTTACTTTTTTGAGGCGAAAATATCCAAAGAAGGAAAAATTAAAAATCCTTTAACTGAAATTAATGCAATTGGAGAATTAGAAAATTACGAAGACATTGATTCCATTCGTTTTTTAAGTTCACTTTCCTATTTTAAAGATCAATATGAAAATAAAATTTCTAATCCTGAAAAAATAAAAGCACTCAAAACCATTGCTAAAAACCCCTTGGATTTAAAATTTTATTACCACGATACAAAAATTTCAGATAACATTACCTCTAGTTCGGTTAAGGAAATTCAAATCGTAATTCCAGATTTTTCAAACTTATCTTTCAGCGTAAAACAAAATGAATCGATGTATGAAATTTTGCCATACATTCACATAAATAACCAAAAAATAAATTTACGAGTAGTAAAATTGCGTTACCAATTTATATTTTTACACGAAAGTAAATTTTACCTTATCGACAATGCATACTATTTAAAAATCTATCAATTTTTCAAAGAACACAATTTTAAAATTATTATTCACGAAAGTAAATTTGATGAATTCAAAGAAAAATACCTGAATAATATTGAAAATAAAGTTGAAATAAATTATGCTTTCATCAAAACTGCTAGTAAACAACAATTGATTCAAAAAGGTTTTGAAACCGAAATCAAAAAAATGATTTATTTGACTGAATCAGAAAATTACATTTTAATTACCCCAACAATAAAATATGGAAATCTTGAAATTCCGATTTTAAGTTTAAAACAAATTCACGAAAGAGACGATGACGATCAATGGTTTACTGTTGAAAGAGATAAATTGGAGGAAAATAAATTTGCTGGATTATTGCTTCGTCAGCATTCAGATTTTGAAGAACAATTAGGTCAATTTGAATATTTGTATTTGCATAAAAAGAATTTTTTAGATTATGGTTGGTTTATCGATGCGTTTGAAACTTGGAAAAATCACGACATTGAAATCCTTGGCTTCAATAAATTGAATACAAAAATCAGCATGACTAAAATGAAAGTCGCAGTTGCGGTGAGTAGTGGTTTAGATTGGTTTGATACTTCGCTCAAAATTAAATTTGGAGATGAAGATATATCATTGAAACAGATTCAAAAAGCCATCAAAAATGCAAATCGATTTGTGACATTAGGTGATGGAAGTTTGGGTTTAATGCCAGAAGAGTGGATTGAAAAATTCTCTAAATATTTCCGTTCGGGCGATGTTTCTGAAGGAAATATTCGTACATCAAAAATGAATTTTTCTGTCATCAGCGAATTGTATGAACAAGAAGTTTTAAATACCGATGTACAAGAAGAAATTGCTTTTTTGAACAGCAAAATTTCTTCTTTCAAAACAATTCATGAAGTAAAAGTGCCAAAAGCATTAAATGCAACTTTAAGAGATTACCAAAAACAAGGTTTAAATTGGTTGAATTTTTTAGATGAATTTAATTTTGGTGGCTGTTTGGCAGATGATATGGGACTTGGTAAAACCATTCAAATCATCGCTTTTATACTTTCGCAAAAGGAAAAAGATAAGACAAATACGAATTTAATTGTGTTGCCAACTTCATTGATTTTTAACTGGATTAGAGAATTAGAGAAATTCGCTCCAAGTTTAAAATTCTTGACAATTTACGGTCAAAATCGCGTGAAAAGTTCCAAAGAATTTTCGAAATACGATGTGATCATTACTTCCTACGGAACAATGCTTTCTGATATTAAAATTTTGAAAGAATTTCGCTTTAACTACATTTTCTTAGACGAATCTCAAGCGATAAAAAACCCTGAATCTCAGCGATACAAGGCCGTTCGTTTGTTAGATGCTCGAAATCGAGTAGTTTTAACGGGAACACCAATCGAAAACAACACTTTTGATTTATATGCACAAATGTCATTCGCAAGTCCTGGTTTATTTGGAAGTCAACAGCGATTTAAAGATGAATTTTCAACGCCAATTGATAAATTTAAAGACATTGGACGAGCGAAAGAATTGCAACAAAAAATCAATCCTTTCATTTTAAGAAGAACGAAAAAACAAGTTGCAAAAGAGTTACCAGAAAAAACCGAGATGGTTCTTTATTGCGAAATGGAAGCCGAACAGCGTAAAGTTTACGATACTTATAAAAACGAAATTCGGGAAAAATTAATGAGTAATGATCCCGAATTAGCGAAAGAAAAAAGCATGCTCGTTTTGAAAGGCTTAATGAAATTGAGGCAAATTTGTAATTCACCCGCCTTATTAAGTGATGAGGAAAGTTACGGTTCTTCTTCTGCAAAAATGCGAGTTTTGATTGATGAAATTGAAACAAGATCGAAGAATCACAAAATTTTGGTTTTTTCTCAATTTGTTGGAATGTTGGATTTGATTCGTGCAGAATTGGATAAATTGGAAATTTCTCATGAATATTTGACGGGACAAACCAAAGATCGTGAAGAAAAAGTACATTCTTTTCAAAATGATTCAGAAATCCGTGTGTTTTTAATTAGCTTAAAAGCCGGAGGAACAGGATTAAATTTGACTGAAGCAGATTACGTTTATTTAGTGGATCCTTGGTGGAATCCAGCGGTGGAGAATCAAGCAATTGACAGGTGTTATCGCATCGGACAAAAGAAAAATGTAGTTGCTATTCGATTAATTTCTCCAGATACAATTGAAGAAAAAATCATGAAAATGCAAGAAAATAAACGTGAATTAGCAGAAGACATTATCAAAACCGATGCAAATGTGTTAAAATCACTTTCTCAAAAAGATTTGGTTGGCTTGTTTGCGTAAGATAATTGTTGGCTTCGAGTGCCTCAGCCAACAATTGTTTTAATTAAAGCCTAGAAGATTAATTGGCAACCGAGTCTCAGCCAACAATTAGTTTTATTTTAAAATCCATTGAATAACTAGCAATCAAGTCTCAGCCACAATTGTTTTAATTTATGACGCTATCGAATAATTGGTAACTGAGGCTCTCGAAGTTCCAATTATTATTCTTAACTTTGCAAGAATTTATTTTTAGAAAAATCAATTTAGTAACTCCAATTAAATTAAATATAAATTCATGTCTCTAACAAATCTCCAAACAATTCAAGAAGGCTTAACATTTGATGATGTATTATTAGTTCCAGCATTTTCTCAAGTTTTGCCTAGAAACGTGCAATTACAAAGTAAAATCACACGAAATATTACTGTAAATACACCAGTTGTTTCAGCTGCGATGGACACAGTGACAGAATCTAGTTTAGCAATTGCAATTGCACAACAAGGAGGAATTGGTGTTATTCACAAAAGCATGACGATTGCCGAACAAGCGTTGGAAGTTCGAAAAGTGAAACGTTCTGAAAGTGGAATGATTCTCGATCCAGTAACTTTACACGAAGATGCTTTGGTTGAAGATGCTTTGAAAATCATGAAAGAAAACAAGATTGGAGGAATTCCAGTTGTGGATAAAAATCAGATTTTAAAAGGGATTTTAACGAACAGAGATTTACGTTTTGAGAAAAATTTCAAACGTCCGATCACTGAAATTATGACAACTGAAAATATCATCACAGCAAAAGATGGTACAGATTTAAATACAGCAGAAGGAATTTTACAAGAAAATAAAATTGAAAAATTACCAGTTGTCAATGCTGATTACAAATTAATTGGACTAATTACTTACCGCGATATTATTAAAGTTAAGGAACATCCAAATTCTTGTAAAGATTCTTTTGGTCGTTTGAGAGTTGCCGCTGGAGTTGGCGTTACAAACGACACAATGGAAAGAGTAAAAGCACTTTACGAAGCTGGAGTTGATGCAATTGTAATCGATACTGCTCATGGACATTCTTTAGGAGTTGCAGAAAAATTGAGAGAAGTAAAAGCACTTTATCCAAAATTAGAGGTAATTGTTGGAAACATAGC
>CAMBRH010000275.1 GCA_945870115.1 Chitinophaga pinensis
ACTATTGCTTGGACTATTAGTAATAAAATGGGACTTTAGAGTGAAGAATTGAAAATTAAGAATGCAGAATTATTTTCCATTCTTAATTCTTCATTTTTAATTTGTCAAAAATCAAAGTCTTTCGTCTTGAGTCTTGCAGTCCTAAGTCTAGAAAAAATCTATTTTTTCAAAACCATCTCATCAACCAAATGTCTCGCATCAGAATAAATATCCATTACCCATAAAACATAGCGAATATCAACAACAACATTTCTGCAACGTGTTGCGTCAAATAAATAATCTGACATCGTGCTTTCCCATGTTCTATCAAAATTTAAGCCCATCAAATAACCATTCTCATCCAAAACTGGTGAACCAGAATTTCCGCCTGTCGTGTGATTTGAACCTGTGAAACAAACCCATAATTCACCATCTTGACCGTAATTTCCATATTCTTTTTTATTGTGAAGTTCTTGCATTCGCGGCAATAATTCAAAATCAGGATTTCCAGTATTATTTTTTTGGATGATTCCGTCTAAAGTCGTATGTTCTAAATAAGCCATTCCATCTGTTGGAGCTGAACCTTCCAATTTTCCGTAAGTTACACGCAATGTGCTGTTTGCATCTGCCCAATGTTTTGCATTTGGAAACATTTCATATTTACCGGCAACATACGTTTTAAGCAAAGAAGTCATTTTTGCATTGTATTCACGGAATTTTGGCAAAGAATTATTCAAAAATTCATCGTTTACAAAAGTATAAAAAGCATATCCGTAATCAGCTTTGATCTTTTTAAGTGATTTTGCAGACAATTTTTCTAAAAAAGCTAGATAACGTGCTTTGTTACATAAAATTGATTTAGAATAAATTAATGCTAATTTTTTGTCAAATAAATCTACATTCAAATTTGGCAATTGTTTTCTATATTCGGCAGTTTGCAATTCAAAAATTTTGCGATCTACATTTTCATCATAATCTTTAAAAAACCCTTCTGCTTTCTTTTTTTCTTCTTCAATTTTTGCTTTAACTTCATTTTTTTCTACCCAAGTTGGAAAGTTTTTAAAGATATCATCTAATACTCTGGCCATGTCAAAAATTTCGGGACCTGAATACAAATATTCAATTGCCATTTGATATTCAAAATCGTATTTAGAATCAGCTGCAACTAGATCATTCATTTGAGAAATTAAATTGGAATATTTTTTAAATTCTGCTTTAGAATTTGCCATTTCAAGATATTCGCTTTCATATTTCAACTTTTTATCAATTGCCCCCAATTCCTTTAAACCGCCAATTTGACCAATCCATTTTTTATATGAATTGGCAATACTTGCTTGTTTAGCTGAATATTTTATCCTTACCTCATCTGAAGAACGCATTGCTTGATCAATAACTGAAAGTGATAATTCACGCATTTTTATTCTAACTGGGCGTTCTTTATCAATAATGTATGTCAATTGTCCTGATGATAAATGTTGTTCTGTTTGACCAGGAAAACCATAAACCATCGTAAAATCCCCTTCTTTTCTATTTTTAAAGGAAATTGGTAAAAAATGAATCGGTGTATAAGGAACATTATTCGCAGAATAGGCTGCCGGTTTGTTGTCTGCACCTGCATAAATTCTAAAAACAGAAAAATCTCCAGTGTGACGCGGCCAAACCCAATTATCTGTGTCACCACCGAATTTACCAATCGAATTTGGAGGAGTTCCAACCAAACGAACATCTAAAAAAACTTCTTTTACGATTAAATAATAATTATTTCCATAATTAAATGCCTTAATTTCAGCTTCATAGTGATTTCCAACTTTCGCATCTTTCACCAATTGCTCGATGTTTTTTTTGATAACTGCATTTTTAGTTGTTGCATCATCAGACTCTTTAAAACCAGTCAAAACAGTTGAAGTTACATCATCCAACCTCACCATTCTCGTTGCAGTTAAACTAGCGTTTTGCAATTCTTCTGCTTTCGTTTTTGCCCAAAAACCATATTTCAAATAATCTTTTTCCAAAGATGAATGAGATTGAACCTGATAATATCCACAATGGTGATTTGTCAACAAAAGTCCTTGATTTGACACCAATTCTGCCGTACAACCGCCACCAAAATGAATGATTGCATCTTTTATACTTGATTTATTAATACTATAAATTTGTTCAGCTGTCAATTTCATTCCTTTGGCTTGCATATCAGATTCGAAAGCAGAAAGTAAGGATGGAATAAGCATTCCTTCCTCAGCTTTTGCAGTAAAAAAAGAAATAGCTGTTATAAAAAAGATGGTAATTTTTTTCATTTTTGAAAGTTTTTGAATGTCAAAGATAGGTAATTTTTGTATTTTAAATTAACTCCTGGTTTTGAATTTAATTTTCATTAAAAATTTATTAAAACAAATGAAAGTTCTTAACAGAATTTTGTTAATAATAAAATATAAAAATTGTTATTTTAAAGCTAAAAATTCCGATTTTTGGACTTTTAATTTCTAGTGAATATTTAATGAAAAATAGTCCCTTTTTAAACTTGTCCTTTTTATTTTTAACATTTGTTTTTGCAAGTTTAAACACTTCTGTTTCTGCTGGTATTTTCAAAAAATCAACGGAAGAAAGTTCGCTTAATTCTAAAATTAAAGATGACAAATACAAAGGTAAAAAGAAAAGAAATCAAGCAAGTCCAGCAGCAAAAAACTCTTTTTCTCGCCAATCAAAAGCAGCTAAAAGAAGTGTAAAAAGAAATAATCGTTACAATAAAAAATATTTGAGTAAACGAAGTAAGAAGCAAAAAAGACAAAAAAGATTTAGTGCAAAAAACACATTTAGATAAATAAAAAAGTCGTTTCAAATTTACTTGAAACGACTTTTTTTTGAATTTAATTATTGCAATCCTATTTAAGCAAATATTTTTTCTCTCCAGTTTTCAGCTTCTTCTTCGGAAATTAAATTTAACTTTAATAAATAAGAAACTGTTTTTTCAAAAGCTAATGGATAAGCAATTCCATCGTAATTCCAATCTGTTTCTAAAAGCCAGTTTTTTACCTGACCAGAACGTAAATTGTATCTCCAACTAATTACATCAACTGTTTGTTTGTTGCTTTTCATTTTCAATGCTCTATCGAAAACAATTTTGCACATTTCGTCTAATTCGTTTTTATGATTTTCATAGATTTCGTTTCTAACTGCAATAACAAAACATGGCCAAGGTGTGATCACCTCATCAATGTAGCGGCATTTTCCTTGCTCAGTAAATGGAAAAGTAGTATATTTTTCCCACAAGAAAGCTTGAGCTTCATTGTGTTCCAATGCCCATAATCCACCATAAATATCTCCAATAACATTGAATTTTAATTTATTGATGTCCCAACCTTCTTGGTCTGCCTTAACATAAGCCATCAATTGAGAACCTGAACCCTCTCTTGAAATGGCGAAAGTTTGCCCTTCCAATTGATCTACACTTTTGATGTCAGAATGATAAGGAACGTGAATTCCCCAACGCAACGGAGTTGTTACATAAACTTGAATTATTTTCGCATCTAATCCTTGCAAAATTGCTTTCGTAATTCCTTCTGTCAACAAAACTGCAATGTCTAAAGTTCCTGTTTGAAGTCCTTTAATCATTTGTCCAGTTCCACCACTCATGTCGCTCCAGTGCAAATTGATTCCAGCTTCACGAAATTTTCCTTCTTCAATCGCCAAGCGAAAAGGTAAATTGAAATGTTCGGGTACTCCCCCGATTTTTAATCCTTTTTCCATTATTCTAAGATTTTAGACTTAAGATTAAAGACAAAAGACTTTAATTTTATGTCAAAATTTGTATTTTATTTTATTAAAAAATTACTTACATATTTGTTTTAAATCAGAATTTCAATTTCAAAAGAATTAAACTCCAAAGACAATTAAAAGTCTTACGTCCTTTGTTCAGCCGCGGCTGATCTTAAGTCTTGTCAAGAAAACTGTATGTCGTGTAATTTTTTGTAATATCCTTCTTTTTGTAATAATTCTGCGTGAGAACCAATTTCTTTGATTTCCCCTTTTTCTAAAACAATTATTTTATTTGCATTTTGAATTGTTGACAAACGATGTGCAATAACAATCGAAGTTCTTCCTTTAGTTAATTTTTCCGTTGCATGTTGAATCATTTCCTCGGATTCATTGTCCACACTTGAAGTTGCCTCATCCAAAATCAACACAAGTGGATTGTAAACATAAGCGCGAATAAATGCTAATAATTGCCTTTGTCCAACCGATAAAACTCCGCCTCTCTCCCCTACTTCGTAATCGTATCCATTTGGAAGTTTTTCAATGAAATCATGCGCTCCAACTGCTTTTGCTGCTTCAATTACTTGCTCTCTAGAAATTTCTGGATCACCAAGCGTAATGTTATTATGCACCGTATCAGAAAATAAAAATACATCTTGCAAAACAATCGCAATGTTTTTACGAAGTGAGTTTAATTCAATGTTTTTGATGTTTTGGTTTCCGATAAAAATTTCTCCTTTTTGAAATTCATAAAACCTTCCTAAAAGATTGACAATAGACGTTTTTCCCGCTCCAGTTGC
>CAMBRH010000276.1 GCA_945870115.1 Chitinophaga pinensis
GCAGAGTTTAAATTAAATGTAATTGATTCAGCTATTTTTAAAGTGTATGACGCAAAACCAGCAGCGACCGACCCAATTTATTAGTTAATTTATTCTCTTACCGCAGCAGCGATGAATTTTCTAACCTATACTCAAAACTACCTTTTAACTAAAATAATCTAAACGTCACATTTCCATTTATTAGGACTTCGTAGCGAAATAGATTTGCCTTTTTTTTTGAATTTACGATTCTATAGTTGAAGACTTTTAGAAATTAAGAGTTATTCAAAAAAGATTATTGAATTTAATTAGCCAAACTGCAGAAGAAGAATTTATTTTAGAATAATAAAAATAGAAAATGTAAATCAATTTTCTTACTTTTGTGTAAAATTTAAGACATTGAAAAATATAACTGTTTCAGAATTAAAGCAAAAAATCGATTCAAACGAATCTTTATTTTTATTAGATATTAGAGAAAATTACGAAAGAGAAGTTTCGCACATTCCTTCTGTTCACGTTCCGATGGGAGAAGTTGCTGATAAAGCAAGTGAATTTCCAAAAGAAAAAGAAATCGTTGTGATTTGTAGAAGTGGACGAAGAGCAATTCCTGTTGCAGATTTCTTAGAAAATGATTTCCAATTTCCAAATGTAAGTATTTTAGAAGGTGGTTTATTGGCTTGGAAACAAGAAATTGATCCAAGTTTAGATATAGAGTAAATTCAAATATTTTATGATAGAATTATTTAAACACATCCTTCATTTAGATTTTGAATGGATTTTTGCAAATTACGATACAGCAATTTACGCTATTTTATTTTTAGTTATTTTCATTGAAACTGGGTTAGTGGCAATGCCGTTTCTCCCTGGGGATTCATTACTGTTTACAGCAGGATTATTCGCAGCATCAGGAGAATTAAACTTAACTTATTTATTGATTTTGCTGTATATTGCAGCCGTTTTAGGTGATAATGTAAATTACTGGATTGGTAGAAAAATAGGATTAAAAATCTTTAATATAAAAATTAGAGGTAAAAATATTGTCAAAAAAGAATACCTTGATAAAACTGAACTTTTCTTCCAGAAAAATGGAACAAAAGCAATAATTATGGCTCGATTCGTTCCTTTTGTTAGAACATTTGCACCATTTGCAGCTGGAATTGGAAAAATGGATTACAAAAAGTTTTTTGCATTTGATTTATTAGGTGGATTTTTGTGGATTTTCAGCTTAACAATTGCTGGATATTTGCTTGGCGATGTTGTTTGGATTAAAGAACACATTGATATTGTTTGCCTTGGAATTATTTTTATTTCTGTTTTACCAATGTTACTTAGTTTTTTAAAATCTAAATTTACTAAAAAAAATGTCTAAATATGGACTTATAGGTAAACGCTTAGATTATTCCTTTTCTAAAACATTTTTCAATGATTTTTTTCACAAAAACGATTTAAATAATAGTTACAAAAATATTGAAATTCAAGATATTGCTGAAATTAAATTGATTCTTGAAAAAGGAAATTTTAGCGGTTTAAACGTAACTATTCCTTATAAAGAATCCATTATTCCATTTTTAGATGAATTAAGTGACGAAGCAAAAATTATTGGAGCAGTAAACACGATTGTCTTTAAAAACAGTAAAACAATTGGACATAACACAGATGCTTTTGGCTTTCAGCAATCAATAAAACCTTTTTTGAATAACAATCACGAAAAAGCACTGATTCTTGGAACTGGTGGAGCTTCAAAAGCAATCGCTTATGTGCTTAAAAACATTGGTTTAGATGTTCTTTTCATTAGTAGAACACCAGAATTAAATCAGTTTTCTTATGAAGATATCAACGAAAATATGGTTAAGGCATACAAAATGATTGTTAATTGCACGCCAATTGGAACTTCTCCAAACATCGATGAAAAACCGAATTTTCCAACTAAATTTTTGACCGAAAATCATTTTGTAGTAGATTTAATTTACAATCCAGAGAAAACTACTTTTTTAAAAGAAGCAGAGGCTAAAGGAGCAATTATTTTGAATGGTTATTCCATGCTTAAAGAACAAGCCTTGAAAGCTTGGGAACTTTGGAAATAGGTTTTGTTCCTTTTTTAAAAAATAATAAATTCAATTCCTGAAAATTGTTTATATTTGAAAACTATGGAATTATCTTTAAAGGAAATAATTAAACTCGGTAAAAGTCAAAAACTAGATTTTTCACATTCTCTTAATGATTCCAAAAAAATAGCACAAATAATGTGTTCATTTGCTAATTCCGGAGGTGGAAGTTTATTTATTGGAATTAAAGAAACCGGAAAAATTAGTGGCGTTAATCCGAGCGAAGAAATTGAAAATGCGCAAGAAATAGCAACGAATTTATGTCAGCCAAAAATTGCTATTGAAACTAAAATTTGGCAGGAAGATTTTCGCTTGGTTTTAGAAATAAAAATTCTTGCTAATTCAGAAAAGAATATTTTGACAAAAGATGAAAATAATGAATGGCGAAAATTTATTCGCATCAATCAACTTACGCTAAAAGGAACTAAAATTCTAGAAAAAATAAGTGTTTTAGAAAAGAAAAATGTATCAAAACCAGAAATTTTAAGCGATTATGAAAGTGAATTTCTAGCTTTTTTTCAAAAAGACACGCAAATTAGTTTATCACAATTGTATGCGAAAAGTAAGTTAAATAAATCTGAGATTGATGATTTGACAGCAAAGTTCGCTCACTGGAAAATGATTGACATGGAAATTTCAGAATATAAAATATTTTACAAACTACATAAGTAATAATGATGTTAAGTAAAGAAAATTGCAAAAAAATCAATTTTTCAATTGAAATCCTTTCCTTTATTTCTATTTGTGCAATATTCTTTAGCAAAGGGAATTCAGATCCTGGAAATGTCATTTTTCTTTTTGTCTTTGAGAATTTAATCATGTTATTGAGTTTTGCTGTTTTTTATCCTTTATTTAACACTTGGCATTCATTCTACGTAAGAAAAGAATCCTTTTCATCAAGTACATTTAAACCAAAATTCGAGTTTATTCTTGTCAAATTTTGTACTAGTTTAGTTTATTTAGCTGGTATATTTGGATTAAGCTTTGTATTTATTTTATTTCTAAATCAATTAACAATCGAATTGCTAGTCGCTTATTTGAAAGATAATTCTTATAATTTCAAGTCAATTGAAATTTTGGCTGGCGGCGGAATGTTTTTTGAAAAGGAAGTAGTAGGTGAATTAAAAGCATTATTTGGCCAAAATTATTTTCTATTCTTTTTAATTTTTGGAATAAAATATTTCATTGAATTAATCCTAAATTTATTTTCAAGTAATGACTTAAAGAGCAACAAATCACTGACTTTTAATGGCTTTATTCCAATTGCATCCAAAATTATATTAGGTCCTATTTCCATTTTTATTGCTTGCATAATTTTAGTGATTTTATCTGCAATTTTTGGTTCGCAAATATGGATTGTATTTCTAACGTTAGCCTTATTTCGACTTTTATTCTTATTTTTAAACTCAAAATTAACCCATTTTTATAATTCAATCTAATATGAGAAAAATAATATTTTTCAGCTTCCTGTTAAGTTTTACAGCAATCCAAGCGCAAAATAATTGCTCAAACATAACGCGCATTGACTTATCTCAAATAGAAAAATCATTTATAAACAAAGATAAAGAACCAGTTGTTTTTCTTGAGAACACGGAAAGGTTTCCAATTAATAAAATTAACGGAATTAGTTATTTATCGCTAATAGCAAAAGTAAATTCCAGTTTTTCAAGTTCTGAATTAATTGAAAGGAAATTTATTGTTGGTTCAGGAATTAAACAAATCAGAACGATTAAAGTTCCACTAAACGAGTTAGGGAATTTAGCTAATATAAACGGTATTGAATATTTTGAAATCACTGGGAAAATTTCACCAACTATGGATAAAGTGCTAAAAGATATTCATGCTGACAGCGTTCAAAAAGGAATCAATCTACCAGAAGCCTATACTGGAAAAGATGTTTTAATTGGTATTACAGATTGGGGATTTGATTATACCCATCCAAATTTTTACGATACTTTATTAACTGAAACAAGAATTGAAGCAGCTTGGGACCAATACAAACAAAGTGGTCAAAATCCTGCTGGATTTTCTTACGGTGCAGAATTTTCAAACATGACTGATTTATTAGCGGCTCAATCTGACACTGCCAATATTTACAGTTATTCGTATCACGGAAGTCATGTTGCAGGAATAACAGCCGGTTCTGGAGCTGGAACTCCTTTTCGTGGAGTAGCTTTTGAAGCGAAATATTTATTTACAACTTTTTTAGTGGATGGAGCCTCCGTTTTAGACGCTTACGAATGGATGTACCAAAAAGCTCTTGCAGCAGGAAAAAGATTGGTCATCAACCAAAGTTGGGGCTTACATTGGATTGGAAATTTAGATGGTACATCACTTTTAAGTCAAGCGATTGATTCATATTCAGATTTAGGAGTAGTTTTTGTTTCTTCTGCTGGAAATAACGGAGGAGTAAATTTTCACATTTCTAAAACTT
>CAMBRH010000277.1 GCA_945870115.1 Chitinophaga pinensis
ATCGTTCCTAAGCCAAAACCTGAAAAAAAAGTCAGTGCTGAACCTAAAAGTGTGATAAAAAAAACAAGAATTAGCATTATTTAGACTTTTATATTTCTCAAATTTACTGATTAAATTTCCTAAAAATCGTTAATTTTTCAATTAATTTATTTACCATGGTAAATAACGTAAAAATTATATATACATTTGTAAAATAATAATAGAATTATGGAAACAATTTTTCACAAAGCAGATTCAAGAGGTTCAGCAAATCATGGCTGGCTAGAAGCAAAACATTCATTTAGTTTTGCAAGTTATTACAATCCACAAAGAATGAATTTTGGAGTTCTACGTGTTTTAAATGACGATAAAGTTGCTGGAGGAAAGGGATTTGGAACACATCCGCACGACAATATGGAAATCATCACAATTCCCTTGGAAGGAGCCTTAGCTCATAAAGACGACATGGGAAATGGAACAACCATTCAATCTGGCGATGTGCAAGTAATGAGCGCAGGAACAGGAATTTTGCACAGTGAATTTAATGCAAATGAAAATGAAGCTTGTAAATTATTACAAATTTGGGTTTTTCCTGACAAAAGAAATGTTACTCCTCGCTATCAGCAAATCACTTTGGATAAGGAAAAAATGAAAAATAATTTTCTGCAAATTTTGTCTCCTAATAGCGAAGACGAAGGAGTTTGGATTCATCAAAACGCCTGGTTTCATTTAGGGGAATTTGATGAAAATCAAGATTTTACTTATAAAATTAAAGACCCAAAAAATGGCTTATACGTATTTCTAATTTCAGGGAAAATTACAGTAAATAATCAAGAACTTGAACAAAAAGACGCATTTGGTGTTTGGAATACAGATAAATCTTCAGATATAATCAATTTTAGAACACACGAATTTTCAAAAATTTTGCTTTTAGAAGTTCCTATGGGAGTTTAGGAAGATTGTGAAAATTGACAATATTGTCAAAATAAAAAGATTACAGATTGATAGAATAAAATTAAAAAAAATGAATCAAATAATTCAAGACTTAAACTGGCGTTATGCCGTTAAAAAATATGATTCTTCCAAAAAAATTGAAGAACAAGATTTAGCAATTTTAAAAGAGACAATCAGTTTATCTCCTTCTTCAATGGGCTTGCAAGCATACAAAGTGTTGGTAATTGAAAATCCGGAAATACGAGCAAAACTGCAAGAAAAATCTTTTGGTCAAACACAAATTACGGAAGCTTCTCACCTATTTCTTTTTTGTGGTTTCACAGAAATCACTGAAGAATACATAAAGTTGATGGTCGAAAAAACTGCTGAAACAAGAAATCAAGCACTTTCTGAGTTGGAAGGATTCAAAAAATTCTTGGCAAGTAAAATGACAATGGATTCTGATAAATTAGAAATTTGGACTGCAAAACAAACATACATTGCACTTGGACATTTGATGCAGACTGCTGCACAATTGCGCATTGATTCAACTCCGATGGAAGGTTTTGATCCAAATGGATATAATGAAGTTTTAAATCTTTCAGAAAAAGGCTTAAAAGCGAACTTAGTTTGCACGCTTGGTTTCAGAGCCGAAGAAGATAAATATCAGCACTTGCAAAAAGTAAGAAAAAATCACTCAGATTTATTTGAAATTATTTAAACCTGTAAGAATTATTTTTGAATGGATTAATTATAAAAGATTCAACCGTTACATTAAATAGCAATGGATTTAAACTGGGCATTCTATGAACTTCTCCTGGCAAAATACACAAATTAGCCAACTTAAGAGCATTATAAATAGACAATGTATGCTCTTCCTTAATAACATCTCTATCACAGGACATAACTAGAACTGGTACATTTATTTTTGCTAATTCTGATTGAGAAATATGGGGTTGAAATTCCATCATTCTATTTCTTTGTTGCTCAATTTTCCAATTTTTGGAAAGATCTTTTTTTAAGATCATTTCATCGGCAATTTTTCTTTCCGTTTTAATCTCATTTATAGTTTCGGGAAAAAAAGCTGTTGAATCACAGGCAACATTAGCACCAAAGGAAACAATTTTTTTGATGTATTTTGAACCAGAAATCCCCATTAAAAGAGCAACAATACCTCCATCACTTTTACCAATAATACTTATTGAATCAATTTTTAATATTTCTAAAAATTTTAGTAAATCATCAGCAATCAAGTCGTAAGATAGTGAATCATTTCCTAATTCACTTTTCCCTCTCCCTCTGCAATCCACTGCTATAACAAGATGGTTTTTAGAAAAATATTCGATTTGAGGTTTCCATCCCTTAATTCCTGTTTTATTCCCATGAATCAATAAAATTGGTTCGCCTTCACCATAAATTTCATAATAAAGATTAATATTATTCACTTTTAAGAATTTCCCTTTTTCAGAATTCTCACCATAATTTATTTCACTTTGAGCATGAATTTGAATCAAAAAAACTAAACTAAATAATAAAATAAAATGTTTCATAATTCAATGTATAAATTAAAAAGGCTGAAATATAAATTTCAGCCTTCTATTTGAATAGAATATTTATTAAGCTTTTGCTCTTCTTGATTCTAAAATTTTCAAGAAAGAACGCATTCTGATTTCTTCCATTGTTAAGCCTGTTGCTAAAACATCTTCAGCAGAAATAGCACCACAGTTCATTGCTCTTAAGAAATAATTAAGTAAACCTTGTCCAGTTGCAGCATCATCAAAAACATCATCAGTAAGTGTTGCACGAGCAGCTTTTTCAACGAATGATTTCAATCTTTTTGCTGCATCTTCGTAACTTTCTAAAAAGAACGAATAAACCGCTGCATACCTCATCGGGAATTGAGCAGGATTCAAATCCCAACCTTGATACAATCCTTTCCACAATGAATAACGTGTGTGGTCAAATGCTTTTTTCCAAGATCTATGTACAACTGAACGATTTTCAGTAATTTGTTCTGGTGTTAAATCATTTCCTCTGTGCGGTCCAATCGGCATGACATTTGTTGCGCCATCAGACAACCAAATTCCTGTTGCTCCTAGTGAAACTTTCATAAAATGGTGTGCGAAATCACAAACTGCATGTCCCATATCTTGGTATTTCGCAGTAATGTTGCAATGCGCCGTATAATCATACGTTCCAAATGCAGTAGCAATCATTCTTCCTTTAGATGCTAAAACGAAATCTCTCAAAGGATTTTTTCCATCTTTGTCAATAACAGCTTGCGTTTGCTCAACCATCATTTCCATTTTAAGCGAACCTTTTTTGAATTTTGTATTCGCTTCAATTGCTTCAAAAATCTTCACTAAAGCAGAAACTTGTTCTGGAATCGTAACTTTTGGCAACATCACAACAAAATTTTCAGGTAATTTCCCTTTTGTTTCTTCGTTTAAAGTTGTCAAGAAAATATCCAATGTTCTTGTTCCTCTTTCTTTTAAATCTTCAGTAAACGGTTTGATTCTAATTCCAATAAATGGTGGAAGCGATTTTGCTTTCATTCCTTTAGCTACTTCCTTCGCTGCTTTCACTGCAGTTTCATCTTCTTCGTCCCAAGATCTATTTCCAAATCCATCTTCAAAATCGATTCTGAAATCTTCTAAAGCTTCCGTTTTTAATTTCTCAATTACCTTATTATAAGTCGTATAGGCCAACCAACTATAATGATTTTTACGTTCTTTCTCAGAGAAATCATCCATTTTTTGGATTAATTTTTCAATTTTTTCTCTTCTTGTCGGCAAATCTTCAAAACCAGGTAACTCAATTGCCTTTGCAAATTCTACGAAATTAGCCGCATTGTTGGTTAAGGTTTTCATTGCAGCACCAGCCATTTTTTCAGCTGTATCTGCAGTAAATAAATCAGCACCACCATAAACTGTGTGCACTGGTTGTCTGTCTGATCGATCTCCTGGATAAATAACTTGAAAAGCTTTGTTTGCCTTCCCTAATTCATTTAAAATCGAATCTTTTGCTTCGTTTGTTAATGATAAATTCATGTTGTTAAGTTTAAACGCAAAGTTCGCGTAGATTTTTAATTTATTTTAATTATTGAATTTTATTTTTTCGAGCAAAATCAAGGCCTGGTTAAAATTTAATTTCTGAATTTACTTCAGTAAATGATAAAATAAAATTTTGATTACAACGATGAGTTTGTTTGATAAAAACTAAAATTTAACTTCCTCGATAAGTGCTGTACCCAAATGGATTCAGCAACAAGGGAATGTGGTAATGTTTATTTTCTGTGACTTTAAATGCTATTGAAACTTCAGGATAAAGTCCTTCAACTTCTGTGTTTTTGTAATACGTTTCAGTATCAAAAGTTATACGGTAAATTCCAAAATCAAGGAAAGTATTTTCAGCCACTAAACCTGGTAAACGACCGTCATCGTTTGTATTTCCTCTTCCAATTTCTTCCCACGATCCGTTTTCAACTTGCTTTTCCAAACAAATTAAAATTCCTTTCGCTGGTTTTCCTTTGGAAGTAT
>CAMBRH010000278.1 GCA_945870115.1 Chitinophaga pinensis
CGTGCAGTTGAGGAACCTTTACGTCAAATCGTTGCAAATGCAGGTGGTGAAGGTGCAGTTATCGTTCAAAAAGTAAAAGAAGGAAAAGACGATTTCGGATACAATGCTAGAACTGACGTTTTTGAAAACTTATATACTGCAGGTGTAATTGATCCAACTAAAGTTACAAGAATCGCAATTGAAAATGCATCTTCTATCGCAGCAATGTTCTTGACAACTGAATGTGTTATCGCTGACGAAGTGGAAGAAAACGCAATGCCAATGGGCGGAGGAATGCCTGGAGGAATGGGTGGAATGATGTAATTTGAATGAAGAGTTAAGAATGAAAAATGTAGAATAGAAAATAAAATTCATAATTCTACATTTTAAATTCTCAATTCTAACTATATTTGTATTAATTATAAAGAGTCGTGAAAACGGCTCTTTTTCCGTTTCTCCTTCCTGATTTACTCAGATAGAAAGAAACGTCTTTATATAGAAACCCTTTTTCGTAAGATGAAGGGTTTTATATTTTTGGAGGAAAATTATTTTTTCACCAATTTTTGAAAATGAATTCCCGAAAGATCTTTTATTTTGATAAAATAAATCCCGCTTTCAAGAAAAGAAATGTCAATTTTTTCGTTAACGAAATAACTTTTGCTTTCTAAAATACCTCCAGAGGTAGAAATTATTTCTATCTGAAAATCATTTTTTACATTTAATAATTGAATAAAATCATTTGCTGGATTTGGGTAAATTAAAGATTCTTCAAAAGCAATTAATTTTTCTTCAAGATTTACAAGAGGATTTCTTTGTGTATAAAAAAGTGTCGTAGAATCAGTCCCATAAGGAATTATAAAAAAATGAGCCCTCGGAATTCCGTCATAACCTACTTTAAAATTATGAAAGCCAACTTCATTACTATCCGCATCGCTAATAAATTCTGGTTCTGAAATTGTTTGTCCTGAATTTTTAATATTTATTGCCATAATATCAGCCCTTTTATCAGATGGACTGACGTAATCACGCTGATCCTTATAGAAATACCAAACAATATCATTTTCAAAATCATATGCTTCTTTTACCAAATGACTTTGAATAATTGTTTCTGAAATTTGAACATAGGAACCAGAATTCCATGTTTGACCTAAATCATTTGAATAGCCATAATAAACTTTTGCATTCAACAAGCCTCCAGGTACAGGATATTCATGAAATGCCATGTGAATGATGTTGTTTTTATCAACAACAATTGAAGGATCTGATTGCATCCCTGCTCCTCCAGCAACAGTAAAGGGAGTTGACCAATTCAAACCTCCATCAATACTCGTAACCATTTTCACATCCCAATCTTGCGAACTGGTACCTGGGCCGATACTGTCACGCCATGCAATAGCAAGGGTATCGCCTCGTGCACCACAAAAATCTCCTGTTGGAAAAGCAGAATGTTTATTTTCTCCTTGACTCAGCATAATCTGATTAGACCAAGAATTTCCTTGATCCAAGGATTGAGTGTAAAAAACCTCTGCTGTATCTGTTGAACCTGGCCCGCCTTCATTCCAATAAGCATGTAATCGCATTTTTCTATCGGTACTAATTTGACAAAAACCGATTTTTATTTTATTGCTTGTACCAATTATTTGTGGATTAGACCACATCAAATTACTTGCATTTGCCTTGGTAAAATAAACTGCTTTTGTGATTTTTGATGACCAAATAACATGAATTACATCGTTTGTGTCGATATCTGCACTTATGGTACTATTTGCAGAAGAAATCAGAGAAGCTTCAAAAAGTGTTGGAGAAGGAGCATCCCAATTTTCACCATCATCATTTGATCCTGTGTAATAATGTATTATCTGATTATTAACTTCCTCCGTATAAAATATGATTACACGTCCATTTTTGTCCACAACCATGTTATTTGCAACCGCCCCCGATGCATTTAAACTGGAATTAAACTTTGGAATTTCCTTGAGACTTTGATTCCAATCTGAGTCAATGTTGTGTTGGGAATTAGAAAATGTGCAAAATGCAAACATGCTAACAATAAAAAAGAGATTTTTCATGGTGTAGTTTTTTAGTTAATTTTCTTTTGACTCATAAAAACCAAAAAGGTTTAATGTAAAAATAAGTTTAAAGATAATTGATTTTAAAATTAGATATATTTTTTAAAAAAAATCTTTTTTGTTAGAATTTATTCAAAAGAAAATTGTTTTGAGTGAAATTTTAAATAAAATCTAAAAATTACAAAGAATTCAACTTTTTTCAGAATCTATTATTTAAAAAAACCTTAACCATTTACCCAAAAAAAGAAACCATTTAGCTCAAAAAAAAGCAACTTACAACTTACAAAGACAGCTTATAATTTACATTTAGTTAACTGTTAAAGTAAAGTTACTTTTGTAAGGTATTAATGTTAAATAAAACCAAAGTGATTAAATTCAAATTCCAAGCTAGTAAAAAAACATTCCTTCTTTTGACTAATCTATTTTTGATAAGTCAATTTATATTCTCTCAAAATGGAACTTGTAACAATCCAAGTTTAATCGTTCAGGATGATGGAAATGGAATTCCAGGAATTACTTTTAATCAATGTGTTCTATTCCCAACTCAAACTGCAAATCAAATAATTATTTTCACTGAGGTAACAAGTTCTAATGATGGAACTTTGGGTTTAATTCAACAACTTCAAATTGGAGGAGCATGTTCAAACAACAATACAAATACTATTCTTGCATCACGAATTGGTGATTTATTTCCTTCTGGAAATTGTGCGGGAATACCAATTCCCCCAACAACAGCAAATGCAGGGAATTCAGCAACTTTTAATCCGGAATGGACAGGCTTAGCACCTAATACTACTTTTGTAATTCGCATTACAATGACGATTCCAAATGCTTGTTCGGGTGAAATTCAAGAAGCGTGTTTAAATCAATATTCTCCTGCACTTCCTGCTGTTGCTCCTGCTTGCGGAACGTGTCTTGCTCCTAATTGCCCAATTTTTAACGCTCCAGATTTTGCGACATCAACAGGCACTTATCCAAATTCAAATATGTATGACCCAAGTCCAGATTTAGTTGGACCAATGACTTTTACTAATTGCTATTCTGTTACTACAACTGACATTGGAACTTTGGGTTTTAAACAAGGAGTATTTCAAGTAAATACAGGCTGTGCAACAAAAACATATTCTTTAAAATCTGATTGCAATCAAGCAGACATCCTACCAAATCGTTTAAATGCAAATGGCTCAGCTTCTGGATTTAATCCTGAATGGGATAATTTACCCGTTGGAACTTATGTATTATGTATTACAACCACTTTAGCTGATGCTTTTTGTGATTTTGATTTTTCTCAAACAGGATTTTACGTGATTCCAAATATCGTTCCTGCTTGTCCAACTATTAATTCATTTATTAGTTTAGATTGGAATGCAGCAAATTCATTTCCAATATTCTCAAATACAACATTAAATTGCAATGATCCAGCAGAAACAATATGGGTAAATACAGATGAAACAACTTGGATTACGGGAGGTGAATTACAAGCATCTCCAGGTTTTGTAATGAATTTTGCAACAAATACAAATAGCCCAATTAGAACTTCAGTTTTAGTAAACGTTGATGGACAAGATTTTAGTTTTTATGGTCCAGCAGGAGGAGCACCAGTAAATGCATTTGATTGGGGACCAACTTCAGCTGATGGAATGTTAATCATGGAACCTTATATAACTGCTGGCGCTCAAGTTACATTGACTATTTGTGATACAAGAAATGCGGCACAAAGTTTTCCTTATGAAATTTACGATTACGTAACAGGAGCTTTATTGACATCCGGAACTGCCACTCCTTCAAATGGAAACTGCATCATAATTACTTTTACACTTGCTGTACCTCCAACAATGACATGGGACATTGATGGCGATCAAAATTTAATCGTAAATAATGACAATGGTTCTGCAACCTTTGATCCTGCCTTGTTGACGGAAGGAAATCATACAATCAATTATACATATTCTAATGGAACGTGTAACGTTGATATCGCTCAAAATATCACAATTGTGAGTACTATTACTCCAACTTTTGATGCAATTACGGATTTATGTTTAAATTCTAATCCACCTTTGTTACCAACAACTTCCTTAAATGGAATCACAGGAACTTGGGATTTTGCAGTTACTACAAATACTTTAGGTACAACTACTTACAACTTTACACCTGATGCTGGACAATGTGCTTTAGATGCAAGCTTAACTGTGAATATTGTAAATTTAATCACACCAACTTTTGATTTAGTGGACGATTTATGCCTAAACTCAGTACCGCCATTACTTCCAGGAACATCATTGAATAATATTACTGGAACTTGGGATGTTTTAGTCACAACAAACGCTTTGGGAACAACTACTTACAACTTTACACCTGATGCTGGTCAATGCGGAG
>CAMBRH010000279.1 GCA_945870115.1 Chitinophaga pinensis
TTATGAAAAAGTTAAGTTTTATGACCTTCATATTTGGATTTGTACTAGCTATGAATTCCATTTATGCACAAAATTTCCAAGTAGAATCCAATGGTGACATTCGAATTAATGGAAGCATCAAAGGAAAATTTGAAGACAATGGAGACATTCGTGTCAACGGAAGTATCAAAGGTAAAATCGAATCAAACGGAGATATTCGTAAAAATGGTTCGATCGTTGGAAAAGTTGAATCTAACGGTGATGTTAGATTAAACGGTTCTATCGTTGGGAAAATTGAATCAAATGGAGATGTTCGCAAAAACGGAAGCATTGTTGGATCTTCGCATGGCGCAAGTCCTCGTGAAGCGGCAGTGATGTATTTCTTCGAGTTTTTTTGAGTGAAAATCTAATATGTTTGCTAGCCAAAGGTTTAAGTTAATCTTTGGCTTTTTTATTTTTTACTTTATTAAGATTTTAGTATGTTTTAAATGTTATACAATATGTATTTATTATGGTAAAAATATTAATAATTACACTATAAACATATTTATTGCGTTTTGTATTACATAATAAACATATATTTTATGTTTTTTTAATACATTTGTAATATATTTATATTACTTTTGCTTCTCATTATAAATTTTAGTTTTTTTTTATGGAATTTTCAACATAAAACACAATAAATTGGAACAATATTTTGTATCTTAGATTTAAAAAAAATAAAAATGATACTACGAGAATTAGAGACATATATGGAATTGGATTTATTCAAAAACAAAATCATTTTGCTTTTTGGACCAAGACAAGTTGGCAAAACAACAATAATTCACTCATTATTGAATAAGATTGATAAAAATTATTTATTTCTTAATGGAGATGAGTCTGATGTGCAAGAAAGTCTTTCAAATACAAATTCAAGCCAACTTCGATTGTTGTTTGGGAAACATAAATTGATTTTTATCGATGAAGCACAGCGAATTCCTAATATTGGTTTGACCTTAAAAATTATTGCCGACATTTTAAAAGATGTTCAAGTGATTGCTTCTGGTTCATCAGCTCTTGAAATAGCCGATAAAACACAAGAAACGCTTACAGGAAGAAAGTTTGAATTTCAACTTTTTCCTTTGTCTTTTAAAGAAATGGTCAATCATCATGGCTTGTTGGAAGAAAAACGAAACCTAGAACATCGATTAATCTATGGATATTACCCTGAAGTAGTTACAAATCCAACTGATGCACAAAAAATAGTAAAATTGATTTCCAATAGTTATTTGTACAAAGATATTTTGATGTTGGACAATTTAAAAAAGCCAGCAATTTTACAGAAAATTTTAAAAGCTTTGGCTCTTCAAGTGGGTAGTGAGGTATCTTTTACTGAAATTAGTAGGCTAGTTGGTGCGGAATATCACACGGTGGAAAAATACATCGATCTACTAGAAAAAACATTTGTTGTTTTCATTTTACCTGCATTTAGTGGAAATGAAAGAACGGAAATTAGAAAAGGAAAAAAAATCTACTTTTATGATAATGGCGTTAGAAATGCAATAATCGGAAATTTTAGTCCTGTCAGACAACGGACAGATATTGGTGCTTTGTGGGAAAATTTTTTGATTGCTGAACGAATGAAAAATAACTTTGAAGAAGTATTAAATAGGCGATATTTCTGGAGAACAACGCAGCAACAAGAAATTGATTATATCGAAGAAAATGCAGGTAAATTAAAGGCTTTTGAGTTTAAATGGAATGCAAATAAAAAAGTTAATTTTTCAAAAACTTTTTTGAGGGCTTATCCAGAAACGGTAACAGAAGTTGTAAATTCAAGTAACTATTTGAGTTTTATTGGGGTTGAATAAAAACACTATTTCATCCAAAAATTGTTTAATCCATTTTTCTGTTTAATTCTTTTTCTAAATATTCTATTTTGTCTTTTAAAAGTTTTATATTTTCTTCATATAATTTTTTCATTTCAATAGGCATAATATATCTTCCGATTTGTTGATCGATTTTACTGTTAAAATTGTTAAATGCAACATTTTCATCAAACCCAATTATGTTTTCTAATTCCACGCCTAATATCTCAGAAATTTTTGTTAGCCTATCAAAATTTATACTGACTTCATTTCTTTCAATTTTACCATAACCAGTAATAGACATTCCTAATTCTTCTGAAATGTTTTCTTGACTTAATCCTTTAAGTTCTCTTACTTTTCTAATTCTTGTTCCAATCTCCATATTACAAAGATATTATAATTTTTTTAATGTGATATTTTATTAATTGTATGTTTCAAAATAGTAATTATTAATTTCATTGAATTTTTCGATTGTCACGTACATTTGACAAAATAATAATTATGAGTAAAAGAGTTGAATGTGGGATTATTGCTTTCGAAGGTAAAGAATTTTCTGTCGAGTTGAATAAAAATGACCTTTCTGTTTGGGTAACGGATGAACAAAAAAGTAGTTCACATATTGGGTATTCAAGTTCGAAAAATGAAACTGACGTTCTTGATTTAGCAAAGCAGATACTTAAAAATAAGTTTTTGTGAATTTGATTTAATAAAAAATATACAATGAAACTATTTTATTTTGTTATCTTTATTAGTTTAAGTTCTAACTCATTTAGTCAATATCATTTTTATGAAGACCTTAAATATTTAATTAAAACATATCCATCAGGTGAAATTCATTTAAGCGACGGTGGTGATACATATTGGGTTGAAATAAAAGATTTAACATATATTTATTTAATGGGTGATGATGACATTGTAGATGCCATTGTATTGGATGATGTTGCAGATCCAAGAGGTCAGAGTTTTAAAAATAAGGAAAAGGAATTAATTTTAAAATCAATTCCAATGTTAATTGACGATGAAAAATGGTATTATTATGAGGATTTGTTAAATTCTATAAGTTTTCGTTGGCGATTTACTAAAACTGAAAACATAGAATATGAAAAAGATACATATTACGACGAATTTATATTTATGATGCCATATTAAAAAATGATGTCCGACAAATTGAATAAAAACACTTACTTAATCCACCTTTCAAATGCTTTTTTCTGATGTTGATTTGGATTTTCAATTTTCTTTACAGAATAGTCTAAATAGAAATTTCTGACAGCTGTTGGAAAACATACTTCTATCAATTTTCCAGCTCGCATCACAGAAACTATTTTTATTTCATCATCAAAATGATTTAGCCATTTGTCTAATTCTCCATTGCATAAATAAGAATTTACGGCAATAATTTCATCTTCAAGCATTAAATCACCCATTTCAGCCGGACTTCCAGGATAAATCGCTTTTACAACAAAATTTTGTCCTTGTGGAAGAGATTTAAAACCAAGTTTTGCAAAAGAATATTTTGGGGAAGGTTTGTGAACTAATTCCAGACCTAAATAATCAAAAGCATCAACAATGATTGATTCAAAAGGATTTTTTCCATAAAAATAACCGTCTAATAATTCTTGAAAAGATGCATTTGCCAGTTGCTCCACTTTTTCTTGATAATCTTTTTCAGAAACACCTTTTCCATTTAAGTAAAAGTCAAAATACAGACGTTTCATTAAATCATCTAAATTATATTTCTCTTTAGAGTTTTTCATAATGAAAACATCCATCACCAAAGCCAAAAGACAACCTTCCGTATATATGGAAACCTTTCGATTTGGAGCTCCAGGAACGTAACCGTCAAGCCAGGTATCAAAAGATGAATCAGCAACGGAATAGTTAAATCGAGCAAAATTATCGAAGTGTTTTTGCAATTGATTATTCAATTCTAAAAAGTATTCTTTTTCACTGAAAACTCCACTTTTTAAAAGAAATAAGTCGCCCATGTAAGTCGTTACACCTTCGCATAAATAACCTAGTTTTGAATAATTTTCCTTTGTGAAATCATACGGAAACATTTCAATTGGTCGAATGGATTTTACGTTCCAAGTGTGATATAATTCGTGAGAACTGACACCTAAAAGTTCTTTGTAAAAACCATCAAAAATATCATAACTTGGGCCTAATAAAATAACAGTTGATGTCTGATGTTCAACACCATGATAGGCTTTTATTGGAACAATTTGAAAGAAAAAATGGTATTCAGGAACAGGAAATTCACTAAATTTTTCAATTTGTTTTGTGGTGAATTTTACAAAATCTGTTTTAATTTTCTCCCAATCAACGATTACTTGTCCTTGAAACCAAAGGTGAAAAATTGTTTCATTTACTGTGTATGTATCATGCTGTAAACTTGCTGAACAAATAAAAGGAGAATCTGCCAATTGGTCATAATTGTCAGCAAATAATATCTTGCCTTCTGCTTTTAAGCCAGAAGCAATTTTATAAGAATCAGGAATATTTAAGTTTATTTCACACTTTTCTTGTTCTTTTCCAAGAATGAAGGCGCAACAATT
>CAMBRH010000280.1 GCA_945870115.1 Chitinophaga pinensis
TATTTTTTTTAATTCTTCTTCGCTTGGATTTTGATATATTTTCATTTTCTTCTAAATTAGATGACCATTTTTTCAATTGGAACGATTAAAATTCCTTGTGCACCTGCTTCCTTCAATGCATCGATGTTTTCCCAAAACTGTTCTTCTGAAATGACCGAATGAATCGAACTCCAACCTTTTTCAGCAAGTGGAAGTACGGTTGGACTTTTCATTCCTGGTAAAATTTTCGTTATCTTTTCAACTGCATCATTTGGAGAATTTAGAAGGATGTATTTTGAATTTTTGGCTGTTAAAACTGCTTTCATTCTAAAGACTAATTTCTCCAAAATTTCTTTTTTTGCAGTGCTTAAATGTTTACCTTTTACCAAAACAGCCTCTGATTTTAAAATCACTTCTATTTCTTTAAGTCCATTCATGAAAAGTGTATTTCCAGAAGAAACAATGTCAACAATTGCATCCGCTAAGCCAAGTGTTGGAGCAATTTCGACTGAGCCAGAAATCGTGTGTATTTCCGCTTTTACTTTGTTTTCTTTCAAGTAGTTTAATACCGTGTTTGGATAAGATGTTGCAATCTTTTTCCCTTCGAGATCTTTAAGTGATTTTATTTTTGAATTTTTAGGAGCAGCTAGTGAAACTTTACACTTTGAAAAATTTAATTTGAGTAAAGTTTTTAATTTTGAATTCTCCTCAATTAAAAGGTTTTCTCCCACTATTCCAATGTCTACTACTCCATCTTCAACATATTGAGGAATATCAGAATTTCGCAGAAAAAGCACTTCCAAAGGAAAATTTGGTACGTCTGATTTTAATTTTCCGTTAGAAGCATCGATTTTTAAGCCACATTCTCTGAGAATTTGCAGAGAGTCGTCAAACAATCTACCTGATTTTTGAATTGCAATTTTAATTTTTTCCATTTTGTTTTATTTGAATTTTACTTGTTTAAGCTTGATTCGACCGATGGAAAAGAAAAAAACCACTTGAAGAATCAAGCGGGTTTTGAATTTATATGTTTTGACACATTATTATCACCTACGCTTGATGCGAATTATGATGATGATGGAATGTGTTTAAATTTCTCATTTGTGGTACAAAAGTAAAATAAATTTTCATACTAAACCGATTTAAATTTAAAATTTTGTCCTAAATGCAGTTTAAAATCCTTGAACTCCATTTACAGTAGTGTATTTCAAAACATTCTTTTTATCTGGATGAATTCTAGCAAAAGCTGACTGTAAAGCGATAGTTCCTTCGAGAAAACCGCAAAGAATCAGATTTAAAAATTGTTTTTTTTGCAAATTTCAGAACTTTGTCCACCTTGCTGAAGAAGTGAATCAATCAAATGGCATTTAAGTTTCAGTAAACCTGCTTCAAAAATTGCAAAAAGTCCAACTGGACCAGCTCCGATAATTATAATATCTGTTTCAATCATACTAATTTTTAATCTATGTTTATTTTTCTTTTCGTTCAATTAAATAAGAAGCAATTTAGTCAAATAAGTCTGTAGAAAGGTATTTGTCACCTCGATCACAAATGATACAAACAACTACTCCTTCCTCCAAATTACTTAGCATTTTTAAAGCAACTGCAACGCAACCACCGCTGCTCATTCCTCCAAAAACTCCTTCTTCTTTAGCAAGTCTTTTGGTCATTATTCTGGCTTCCTCTTCGCTAACTTCTATTATTTGATCAACTCTCGTCTTATCAAAAATTTTCGGTAAATATTCTTCAGGCCATTTTCTAATTCCAGGAATTTTGGAATTATCGCTTGGTTGCGCTCCAATAATTTGAATACTTGGATTTTTTTCTTTTAAAAAGCGAGAAACTCCCATTATGGTACCTGTTGTTCCCATTGCTGAAACAAAATGTGTTATTTCTCCATTGGTATCTCTGTAAATTTCAGGTCCAGTAGTTTTATAATGCATTGCTGGATTTGCTGGATTTGAAAATTGATCTAACATCACGTATCCTTCTTCAAGCACTTTTCTTTTGGCATAATCAATTGAGGCTTCCATTCCACCTTCTGAAGGTGTTAAAGTAACTTTTGCTCCAAATGCACGCATGGTCAGCACCCTTTCTTTGGTTGAATTTTCTGGCATAACCAATTCAATATCAAGGTTGAAAAGGCGTGCTATCATCGCTAGTGCAATTCCTGTATTTCCACTTGTGGCTTCAATTAATTGAGAATTTGGTTTAATTAAACCTGATTCGATTCCTCCTTTTATTAAACCATAAGCTGCTCTGTCTTTTACACTTCCGCCAGGATTATGCCCTTCTAATTTGGCAAATAAGCGCACTTTTGGTTTGCTATTAATATGTTTTAATTCAACTAAAGGTGTATTTCCAATAAAGTCTAATAAACTAGCCATTTTTTGATATTTTTTTGATTATTGTTTCAGTTTTATGGTAAACTAAGGAATTTTCTTCAACACTTTCGGTTAACCAAACATTTCCACCAATAGTTGAGTTTTTGCCAATTTTCGTTTCACCACCTAAAATCGTGGCACCAGCATAAATGACAACATTATCTTCAATACTAGGATGTCTTTTTGTTGCAGCCATTTCTTTTTTCACACTCAGTGCTCCCAAGGTTACTCCTTGATATATTTTGACATTATTTCCAATTATTGTTGTTTCACCAATTACTATTCCAGTGCCGTGATCGATAAAGAAATTTTTACCAATTTTTGCTGCTGGGTGAATGTCTATTCCAGTTTTACTGTGGGCAATTTCTGTCAACATTCTTGGAATATAAGGTATCTTAAATGAATCTAATTGATTGGCTATTCTGTAGATCGTAATTGCGTAAAACCCTGGATAAGTGCGCATAACTTCTTCTTTGCTCGTGGCCGCTGGATCACCATCTTCAATTGCAAGTGCATCAGCGAGCAATTCTTCATAAATCAATTCCAATTTATCTTCAAAAAATTCCTTAGAAATTTCGGAACCATTTAAGTGAACACCATTAATTAATTTTTCAAATTCTTTTTTTAATCTGTCAAATTCTAAAAAACAATCTGAAAGTTCATTAAATTCACTGTTATTCAAAGATGGAAATAAAAATGACAATAAGGAATTTATGAAATTCTCAATTTCTATAGGTTTTGGTAAATTAAGCGTTTCTCCCTTTGAATTAAATATCCTTGTTATGAATTTTTCTTGGTTCATTCTTTTTTATTTCAAGCACAGCAGCTGTGTTATTCAAATTTAAATTTCTACTAAAAAACATTGTTTTCTTATCTTTTAAACAAGTGTTCAAAATTAATGTTTTCATCAGCTTTAATTTAGTTATTAAAAAAATCATTTAGTTGAATTGTCCCATTCAAAACTTATTCACCGAAATTTTAAAGCGCAAATTTACTTTCAAATTCTTTTATTATTTCACTAAGCCAAAACTATTTTAGTTTTTTAAAGCTTTTTAATATCGTCTTTTTTAGTTTTCTAAGTGATTTAGAATTAATTAAAATGAGTTTTGAATCTACTTCTTGACATTATTTCCCGATACAGAAAGTAACTTCTCAACAAAAACAAGGGTTTACAGGTGCAAAAACACAGAAAAGGTACAAAAAAACAGCAAATTTTGTACCTTCTTGTAGGTCAATTATTTACGATTTTTGACAGGTTAAAATTACACTTTTATCCACTATTTTGACATTGAAATTACAAAAATTGTAAAAAAGTTATGAACAAAGGCGACTTTGAGGATAAGATTTCATCATAAAATTTATCACAAAAAGTACTTATTTAATACTATAATTAGGAGTTTTAAGAATTTAAAATTATGACAAAAAAAATTTATATTAATCAATTTTCGATGAAATAGATAGTAGAATAGTTTGAAAATATACCGACGTTTTGCCGGGGAATACTTTTAGTAAATATCATGGGAATACTTAGCAAAAGTATTCCCCAACATAACGTCAAAAAAAATGATAGTTTAAAACTAAGTTTAATGTGGTGTTTTTTTGATGGAAATCAAATTAGAAGTTTTGATTTCAAAATACAATAAAAGCAAAATTATGCCCATAGTCAAAAATCACTTCAATTGATAAAGAGGCTCAGTTCAACTCGTTTTATAGCTTATTTTTATTTGCTTTCTTATCATTTGTAACAAAACTTGCAAAGTATCGTATTTTTGCTAAATTTGTATGTATTAACAAGGAATAAAACTATAAATAGTTGGCAAACATTTAAGGAAAACAGAAATGAACACTATATTAAACCATCTAATAACTGCTCTCAATAATATTGACCAAAAATACTATGAAATGCAAAATGTTGCGTTCAAAAACGGAATTCTTGAATTTGATTCAGAAGAAGACCTTAAGAATTATGAACGTAGATTTATGATTGAGTTTTCAGTCCAATATTCGAA
>CAMBRH010000281.1 GCA_945870115.1 Chitinophaga pinensis
AATAGATTATTTATCTTTGAATCAAGTTTAGTTTATATAGTAATTATATTTAGACCTAAGCTAACCACTCACTGGGTTAAAGTCAAGAAACTGACTAAATGATTTATAGTTTTGTAGCAAATTTTTTTCATAACATTTAGTCAGTTTTACTTGAATTTATTAGGGTTTTTTATAAAAACTTTCCGCAATCAATTTTCTTTTTGAATCATTCAAGTTATAAGTTAAAACTTTTATGAAATTTGAATCATCAATTCTTTCAAAATCAATATTTTGCCGATTTATTTTCATTGAACTCATGAAAGAACAAATTAATTGATTTTCTTTAATTTCAAAATTGATTTGAATCGGAAAATCAAAAGTATTTTGAAAACGTAAATCTTTGTAACCATAAACAATTGTGGCGTCTGATCCCAGAGGAGTAAATCCGTCTTTTTCTTCGTAAATATCAACTGAATGGTTGAATCTTTCAACTATTTTCATTCCGGAAATTAAGGCCTGGTGATAAATAATGCTCGAAAGTTGACACAATCCGCCACCAAAATCTTCTTTCAAAACTCCAGAAATTAAATTTCGACTGGACTTAAATCCATTTTTTGCAATTGGCAGAGGAACCAATTGCCAAAAAGAAAAGATTTCCTTGGGATGAATAATTATTCCGTTTAAAGCATCAACTCCAAGCTGAATATTTGTCAGTTTATTTTCAAACGAATTTGTTTGCTTTATTTCTTGAACTAATTCTAGTTTAAAGTCAAAATCTGACTTAAAGCTTTTACTTTTTGAGAATCTTTTGTAGTCACCCGATTTAAAATCCTTCAGTTTTCTCAAATTAATTTTGAGGAAAAGAGAAAATCTTTTAGGTAAATAGTATGAAATATTCATTTTATAGGTCAAATATATGAAAATTAAAAATAAATTATTCAATTATATATTTAAATTTACATTTCAGAAATGTAACAATTTTCATTTGTTTCGTTTTGAAAACAATAATTGTATTATTTCATACTTTTAAAAAATCATCTACTTATGAAAATCATTTTATCATTTATTTTCCTTTTAAATGTAGTTGGTGTTAATGCTCAATTGAAAAATTTTGCAGATTGTAAAAATGCGCAATTATTAAATATTGCTAAAGATGGTTTAATTGGTGTTTTTCCCAAACCTGTTGGTCCAGGAGAATTAATTGAGATTTCTGATACTAAAAAAAGTGCCTATTATTTTGAAAAAGAACACAATACTTCTTGGTTTAAATTTGGAACTCTAACCGCCAATAAATTCGTGTTTGAAATTATTCCTGAAAGTCCAACCGATGATTTTGATTTTATTTTGTTTAAAGTTGATCCTAAAACGGATGTTTGTGAGCAAATAAAATTAAAGAAAAATATTCCCTTGCGCACAAATATTGCTCGTGGAGACACAAGTTATCACGGGAAAACAGGTTTGAAATTGAATGCTGAAAATGATTTCAAAACTTCAGGTAAAGGAAATCCCTATTCTTCTTATATCGACATTAAGCCTTCAGAAGTATATTATTTGGTAATTGATAAATACAAAGCGAGTGAGTTTGGATTCAGTATTAATTTGAATTATGAAAAAGAAATATTGATTTCAGGTAAAATTGTTGATGAAACGAAAAAAAGCATGCAAGCTGAAATTTCTTTAAGTGACGAAAATGGTAGAGAAATTTATAAAGCAATGACCGATAAAAAAGGTTATTATGAAATTAAAACGGCAATTAAAACAAACAAAAATTACTTACTTACGGCATACAATGACAGCAGTTTTATTGAATCAAAGACAATTAATACGAATGAATTAAAGAAAACACCAAAAGCCTATGAAAATATTTCCATGGTTTTACCAAAATTAAAGAAAGGTCAGAAATATGTTGTTAGTAATTTTAATTTTTACGGAAATTCAGCGGAATTACTTGGTGAATCAGTCCCAATTCAACATAATTTATTCAAATTGATGTCTAAAAATAAAAATTTAAAAATTGTAATCGAAGGTCATGTAAATGGACCAAATTCGCCTAACACACAAGAATTTAAAGAACTTTCAAAACTGAGAAGTGAAACGGTTTACAATTATCTCATTTCTAAAGGAATTGCTGCTAACAGGATGTCAAAAGAATGGTTTGGAAACAGTAAAATGCTTTTTCCAACAACAAAGGATGAAATAGAAATGAGCATGAATCGACGTGTTGAAATTAAAGTTGTGGAGTTTTAGAGTTAAAATTTCACCTTGTGACCTTTGTGTTTCTTTGAGCCTTCGCGTCAAAATCTCTGTGTCCTTTGCGATTTACTTGGTGTCCTTTGCGTTTAAATAAAATCAAATTGCCCCTTGAATCTTTTTCACCAAGGTATTTATGTCCATTCCACCACTTTGTCTCCACAAAATTTCTCCAGATTTAAACAAAACAAATGTTGGAACGCCTCGCACTTTGAATTTATCGCTAATGTCTTGATTTTTATCTACATCAATTTTAAGTATGCGCACTTTAGAACCCATTTTTGCTTTCAATTGGTCTAAAACGGGCATCATTGTTTGACATGGACCACACCAAGTTGCATAAAAATCAACTAATGTTGGAGTTTCTGATTGAACTATTTCTTTAAACTTGCTCATATGTTTATCTGATAAAAAGTGTAATTTAGAACTAATTTTAAAACTATCAAATTTAGGCTTTTTAAAAATTTAATTTTGAGTTTACATTAGTAAATGATAATATTAAATTTTTAAAGTAACGAAGAGTTGGTAGTTTTTAAATAGTTCCTTGTTTCGTTGCATCATATTTTGAGAAAAAATTCATCCACATCATGCGACTAAGTCTAAAAGTTACTGGCGCCAAAACCACCATTCCAACAGAAATGATACTAATATAAAGCCATGAACTTGCTGCTGGGTAAATTAGGAAAGTCAGCACAAAAATTGCCACTGAAAAGGCAACTGTAATTGCATAACTTGAATACATTGCACCAACCCAAAAACCGGGTTCTCTTTCAAATTTGTGACCACAATGTGAACAATTTGTAGGCATTTTATCCATATTTTTAACATCGTAAATACTTTTACCTAAAAAAGCATCACCTTGACGACAAACTGGACATTTCCCTTTTAAAATACTTGCTAATAATGAAACTTTCATAGTACAAAGATACTTCTTTACTTTGCAAAGAAATATGATTTTTATCAGTTGCTTTGTAACCAATATTACAAAAAAAATTCAGTTGTGTGAAAATTGATTGTTTTTTTTATATATTTAAGCTCTCAAATTTAAAACCATGAAATCATTTCAAATTAAATCTTTTGAAGAATACCAAGAAAAATACGCTTTAAGTGTTTCAAATCCAGATCAGTTTTGGGGAGAAATTGCTGAAAATTTTAAATGGCAAAAAAAGTGGGATAAGGTTTTAGAATGGAATTTTAGTGAGCCTAAAATTGAATGGTTTAAAGGAGCAAAATTAAATATCACAGAAAATTTATTAGATGTTCATTTAGAAAAAAATGCAAACAAAAAAGCACTTATTTGGGAACCAAACAATCCAACTGATCAAGCTGTTGTTTACACCTATAAAGATTTATATCATAAAGTTTGCGAATTTTCAAACGCCTTAAAATCAATTGGAATCAAAAAAGGCGATCGTGTTTGTATTTATTTACCAATGATTCCTGAATTAGCAATAGCAGTTTTAGCTTGTGCAAGAGTTGGAGCAATTCACTCAGTTATTTTTGCTGGTTTTTCAGCTTCAGCTTTGGCAGATAGAGTGAATGATGCAGAAGCAACTTTGGTTATTACAGCGGATGGAATGAGCCGAGGTGCAAAATCAATTCCGCTTAAATCAGTTGTTGATGAAGCCTTAGAAAATTGTTCTTCAATTAAAAATACAATTGTTTTTCCTTGCATCAAAAGTGAAATTGCAATGAAAGAAAATCGAGATTTATGGTGGAATGACGTAATTTCTGGTCAATCAAATGAATGTCCAGCAGAAATAATGGATTCTGAAGATATGCTTTTCATTTTATATACTTCTGGATCAACTGGAAAACCAAAAGGTGTGGTTCATACCTGTGGTGGTTACATGGTTTATACGGCATATTCATTTCAAAATGTATATCAATATCAGCCAGAAGATGGGTATTGGTGTACCGCTGATATTGGTTGGATTACAGGGCATTCTTATATTTTGTATGGACCTTTATTGAGTGGAGCTACAAGCATCATGTTTGAAGGAATTCCAACTTATCCTGATGCAGGAAGATTTTGGCAAATTGTCGAAAAATACAAAGTGAATCAATTTTTAACTGCACCTACTGCAATACGTTCCTTAATGGGCTTTGGAGAGAAGTACGTAAATGATTACGACCT
>CAMBRH010000282.1 GCA_945870115.1 Chitinophaga pinensis
TGATACCTATTATGGATATGATTTTAATGAACCAAGTAATTCAACACGTCCCTATTTTGTATCATCATCAAGACACAACGAAGTTAATATTAATCTCGCAATGATTGATTTAAAATATAAAAACAATCACGTTCGAGCGCATCTTGTTCAAGGTTTTGGAACTTATGTAAATGATAATTACGCATCTGAGAAAGGTTCTCTGAAAAATTTAATTGAGGCAAATGTTGGTGTGAAATTATCGAAGAAAAAAGATATTTGGTTAGATGCAGGAATTATAAGTGCACCTTATACGAATGAATCTGCGATTTCTAAAGATCATTTGACTTATTCGCGTTCTTTTGCACCCGAATATGTTCCTTATTATCTTTCTGGAGTAAAATTATCTGTCCCATTAAATAAAAAGTGGAGCACATATTTTTATATTCTAAATGGTTGGCAACAAATTCAAGATAATAATAATCCTCTTTCAATTGGAACACAAGTTGAATTCCGACCAAATGATAATATTTTGTTAAATTGGAATACCTATCTTGGAAGTGAATATTCTGTTTCAGCTCCAACTTATCGAACGCGCTATTTTACTGATTTATATATGATTTACAAACCAAAAGGTAAATTTTCTATGACTTCTTGTGCTTATATTGGAATTCAAGATACAAAAGACACTCTTGGTAAAAAAGAAAGTTTAATTTGGTATCAGGCAAATGTTATTGCTGATTATCAGTTGAAAAAAGGTTCTATTTCTGCAAGAGTTGAGTATTTTACTGATCCAAAGGCGGCAATGTTATCGGCAATTACAACAGTTAAAGGTTTTGAAACTTTTAGTGGAAGTATTGGATATAATTTAAAAATTTCAAATAATGCTTTATTTAGAATAGAAAATCGATTGTTTTATTCTGCCAAAAATGTATTTTTAGATAAGCACGAAAAATTAACTAATTTAAGTAATTTATTGATAACTAATTTGACAGTTTGGTTTTGAAAAGTTTAATCTATTCAAATCTAGATAATTGAATTTAAAATTTCAATTAGAATCTTTTTTTTTTTTTTGAAAATCTTGTCAATCTTGTCAATTTTGACAATTTTTATCACAAAATAATCAACCAATAAAAAGGCAAAATTAATCCTAAAAGCATTGCACATTTTATCAAGAAATCATAAAATTTAAGCGACTTTTTTGAGTGATTTATAAGTAAGATTAAACTGATTATTCCAGCTAATAGAACGGCTAAAATGAATGGAATAAAGAAAATAATGTCTTCGAATATAAAGCGCACATTAAAAAAATAGAGTAGGAGGAAAGTGATTGGTACTACAAACAAAATTAAACTCGCTACAATTGCTGATTTTTTTGCTCCAATTAAAATTGGTAAAGTGTGAGCATGAATGACTTTATCACCTGAAACATCTTGAATATCTTTCACAATTTCTCGTGCAAAATTCAATAAAAAAGCAAAAAACGCCATTCCGAAAACAAATTTTCCGTGATCAGCTAAAAAGTAAATCCAAGCGTGTGAATTTAATGCTGAAAGTTCAAAATTTAGTTCGCTTAGACTTCCAACTAAATAAAAATGTATGCCGCATAAGATTGGTACTAAAGCTGTCAAACTTGCAACTAAAAAATTTCCAATTATGGCTTTTTTCTTGAAATACATGGAATAAAACCACAATGCGTTTATTGAAATTAAATGTACAAAAACATACCAAAAAGTGTGGAAACGAATGCTTAAATAAATTGCAATTGAAAAGGCAAAACCATTCAATATCCAATGACTTAATATCGCATATCGTTGTTTGATGTGTTTTGAAATAATCAATCTTTCGGGACGATTTATTCTGTCAGCTTTTACATCAAAATAATCATTAATAATATTTCCTGCTGCAGCAATTAAAACAGTTGAAAAGACTAACAAAAAGAAATCTATTTGTTCGTGCAAACCTGCGTAACCTTTGTTGATTTTTAAATTTGCAATGTCAAGATAGAAAAATCGTACACTGTACATGGTCAGTGCAACGATTATTAAGTTTACAGGGCGAATTAATTTTAAGAAATGAATCATTTAGAAATAAATTTGTATTCTGTTCTACGATTTTTTTGATGTGCTTTTTCTTTTTCCTTATCGGAACTAATTTTAGCAATTTCAGCATCTGAAATCACTGTCATTGTTTCACCATATCCTTTTGAACTTAAGCGAGTTGCAACAATTCCATTTTTTACCAGGTAATCTAAAACTGATTTTGCTCTAGCATCTGAAAGCAATTGATTTACTTTGTCATCACCACGCGTATCTGTGTGACCACCAATTTCAATTTTCAAACTTGGATTTGCAGTTAAAAAAGCAACTAATTTATTCAATTCGATGAAAGATTCTGGTCTTAATGTCGCTTTATTCAAATCAAAAAATACATTTGCCAAAACAACTGGAGTCGCATCTCCAACTGGCACCATCGGTACATCCATGTGAATAGATTCCAAACTATCAGGATTTATCATGTTGAAATTTTGAGAGAAAAAATTGTAACCAGGATATTCAACATTTAATGCGTATTCTCGGTCCAAAGGAAGTGAAACCATAAAATCTCCAGTAACTTTATCTGACGCAGAACGAATGATTTCTTTTCCTGTTTTCACATCAATTAAAGAGAATTTTCCTGCTAAAGGAGCTTTTGTTTTTACATCAAAAACAAGTCCTTCAAAATATACAGTTTTTGTTGGACGCAAATGTTCTGGCATAACGAAATAGTAAATGTCCAAATCTCCATAGCCGCCTTCACGGTTTGAAGCAAAAAAACCAATTTCTCCATCAGGACTTACCATCAAAGAGTTTTCATCTGATTTCGTATTGATTGGATAACCCAAGTTTTCTGGTTTTGACCATTTTCCATTGTCATCTAAACGTGTAACAAACAAATCCAAGCCTCCAAACCCTTGATGTCCACGAGAAGCAAAATAAAGTGTTTTTCCGTCAGGATGAATTAAAACGGATTCTTCTTCAAATTCAGTATTTACATAATCAGGTAATTTTGTGGCTGTTCCCCAATTTCCATTGTCTAATAAAGTTGCTGTGTAAATATCTGAAGATCGTTCACCGCCTTTTCCTCTTACTCCACGAATGAAATAAATTGTTTTTCCGTCAGATGACAAGGATGGTTGCGTTTCCCAATTTGCTGTGTTGATTGCACCAGGAATATTTTCAGGATTTTGCCATCTTGAACCGATTTTTTTGGTAATAAAAACATCACAACTTCCTTTTCCAGTGCGATTTTCTCCATAGTTTTGGCCAGTTGCATCTGGACATGCAATAAAAATTAAGGTTCTACCATCAGCAGCGATTGTAGGAGCGCCTTCATTATTTACCGTATTTATATTTGTTGGCATTGGTTCAGCTTTTCCCCAAATTTGTTGAGTAGATAAATGCGAAATGTAGAAATCTTCTTGTTCCTTAAAATTTCCTAAAACACGGCTGTCCTCAATTCTTCGTGTAAATAAAATTGTTTTTCCATCAACTGTTATCGTTGGGAAATATTCAGGATCAGCAGTATTTATTCCAGGACCAATATTAATTGGATTAAATTTTGTTGGATTTTTCATGTTTTCGATAGCAAAATCACATGAATTTTGTAACTCATTTGCCTTTTTTAGCAATTCCGGATTAGCATTTCTATTTTTAACAAAAATATCAAAGCACTTTAAAGCTCCTTCATAATCTCCAGTATCATATTTTAGGTTTCCAAGAAAAAAATAGGTACTTCCTGAAGGACTGTGATTTGGATTGATGCGAATTGCCTCTTCAAAATGTTTGATTGCTTCAGGCAAACGATCTGAATATTCACAAAATTCTCCAGCAGCTAAATGTGCTTCCCAAAAATTCGGATCTTTCTCCAATGCTTTTTCAAGGTATGGAATTCCAGCTGCGTAATTCGGACTTCCATATCGTGGATCAATGGATTTATTTGGAACTTGAATTCCTTCTTCAAATAAAGAAATTGCTTTTTTATTTGTCGTAGAATAACGTTGTTGTGAAGTTCCACAGGAAATGTTTCCAAAAATTAGAACAAGAATTAAAAATGTTTTTGAGAATAAATATTTCATAGTTAAAGTATCTTTAAATGTAAATTTTTGAGTTAATTTAAAATTATGAATTCGAGGCACTTTTGCAGGAGAAAATTTTGAGTCCGCCTTTGTGGATGATAAATTTTATTCTAAAAGTAACGAAGTATTCGAAATTTTAAAAAACTCTAAGGTATGTTCATGTATTTATGTGTTTGTAAGGAAATCTTCCAAGAAGGATTTTTCTTTACGTATTCAATTATCAATGGCAAAAACCGTTCCTGTTTTGACCATTCTGTTTGTAAA
>CAMBRH010000283.1 GCA_945870115.1 Chitinophaga pinensis
TATTTTGAGCCAAATCTTTCATAATTTCTAATTTAGTTTTTTTTTCCTGGTTTAAAATCATGATTTGACCTTCAGTGCTATTCTGCTGTGTTATTGGGAAAATAATTTTTTCATCGGCTTTAAAAAGTACATTAATAATGTGTTTACAAATTCCAGAATAAGAATATGGACAGCTGCAAGAACTTTTTAGAATGTGTTTCGAGTCGTAAAAAACTTTTACTGTATATTTTTTAGTACCTAAAACTTTAGCTTCTAAATGACTTTCAAAAAAATCAATTCTTTCAACTTGCGAATCATTCACTTTTCTGCGAGTATCAATTGTTGAATTTGTTTCTACATAAATTAGAATCGCTGAATTGTTGAATTTCATTTTTGACTGGTTTGCTTTAGGTAAAAGTGTAAAAATTGTTTCTTACAAAATTAAAATTTTATTTTGAATTTGAATAGTATTCTAAAAAGAAGAATTATGAGTAATTTTGAATTCTAAATCTTAAAAATGGTAAATTACAATCCTAAATCTTGGTTGATATTAATTTTTACAATTCACAAAAGTGATACATTGAGAATGTTGTGGAAAGAACTTATTTATATGGGACTTTTTACCTTGCTAATTAATTTTTTTGTACTAACATTTTTTCCTGAAGCTCATACTTTGGAAAAATTAATTTCTGTCTATTCCTTAGTCGGTTTTGTAATTTCGCTTCTATTGGTTTTTAGAACAAATACAGCTTATGATCGTTGGTGGGAAGGTCGGAAAAAATGGGGAGAAGTAGTAAATGACACGCGAAATATTACTGTAAAATTAAATGTTTTAACGAAGAATCAAGAAGATCAAGATTTTTTTGCACGTATGATTCCAAATTTTGTTTTCGCTATGAAAGAACATCTGAGAAAAGGTATTATTTGGGAAGAATTAAATCTTAAAGATGAAGAAATCCTGATTTTAGAAAATAAATCGCATGTCCCTTTGTCAATTGTTAAACTTTTGTATCAAAAAATAAAACATTTATATGATAAGAATGAAATTTCTGGAGAAGAATTTATCATCATAGATAAAAATCTAAATAGCTTGATGGACTCTTGTGGAGCTTGTGAACGAATTAAAAACACACCAATTCCATACTCTTACAGCATTTTCTTGAAAAAGTTTATTTTCATCTATGTGGTAACTTTACCTTTAGCATTTGTGACCATTTTTGGTTATTTTTCGGCTTTGATTGCAACCTTTGTGTTTTATATCTTAGTCAGTATGGAAGTTTTAGCCGAAGAAATAGAAGATCCATTTGGAATAGACGATAATGATTTACCTGTTGATGAAATTGCTAGTAAAATAAAAATTTCTGTCGAAGAAATATTTGATTAAACAATTGACTTTTAACTTCATAAAAAATTATTTAACAATAAGTTAGCTTTTTTTAAATTACTTATTGCTTTTTTAATAATAAAATACTAATATTGGCATGGCAATTGTAAAGTCAATTTGCAAATCGCAAGAGTTTAAACGGATTCAAATTCCTGCTGGTGAAACTTAAAGAATCCAAAACTAAAACAATTTAACAAACAAAATTATGAAAAAATTATTTTTACTTTTAGTCCTAGCAATTGGACTTTCATCAACAGCAAGTGCACAAGAGTATTTTGTGTATGACGGATCAGTGTTTTCAGTAATGTTTAAATGCAACTCTGCAAATACACAAGTTTTAGATGTACAGTTTTCATCTAAAGATGCAAATGGCGAATGGAAATGGAATACATTCACTGTAACTGACTCTTTTGATTTTGAAGATACAGAAGTTGGTGGTTTTATTTTCAATGTAAAAGATGGTAAAAACAAAAGTTTTGCAGTTGATTACTACAGAGATTTAGATTATGTTATTGTGCATGCCATCAAAGCTGACGGAAGTTACGGTACTGAATGGAGATGTGATAAAAGAAAATAATTACTTTTTCTTCAAAAATATTTTAAAAGGTAGAACTAAATGTTCTACCTTTTTTTGTTTTAAGTCATTTTCCTTTTTAATTAACACCGATTATATTTTCAATCAAGCATTCCTGATTAAGAATCAGGATAGACATGTTGAAAATTATATCGGCATTAAACATTTTTTTGTTAAGACTAAAATACATTTTCTCAAAGTATAATTTCCTAATCCTAACTTTTTAGAGTAAATTTGTACTTTGATAAAATCAAAAATAGTTTCAAACATTAAAATATTTCATGAAGAACATTCGTAATTTCTGCATCATTGCTCATATCGACCACGGAAAAAGTACTTTAGCTGACCGTTTATTACAAACTACTGGAACGATTTCAGATCGTGACATGCAAGCTCAAGCCTTAGACAACATGGATTTGGAACGTGAACGTGGAATTACAATTAAAAGTCATGCCATCCAAATGAATTACAAAAAAGATGGTGTTGATTATGTCTTAAATTTGATTGATACTCCGGGACACGTTGATTTCTCTTACGAGGTTTCTCGTTCAATTGCCGCTTGTGAAGGTGCTTTATTGATTGTTGATGCTTCTCAAGGAATTGAAGCTCAAACAATTTCAAATTTATATTTAGCTTTAGAACATAATTTGGAAATTATTCCAATTTTAAATAAAATGGATCTTCCAGGAGCAATGCCTGAAGAAGTTTCAGATCAAATAATAGAATTATTAGGTTGTGATATCGAAGATATTATACAAGCTTCAGGAAAAACAGGTTTAGGAGTTGATGCAATTTTAGATGCTGTTATCAAAAGAGTTCCTGCTCCAACAGGTGATGAATCTGCTCCATTACAAGCAATGATATTTGATTCAGTATTTAATTCTTTTAGGGGAATTATTGCTTATTTCAGAATTAGAAATGGTGTTATCAAAAAAGGTGATAAAGTTCAATTCTTTAACACTGGCAAAACATATAATGCGGACGAGATTGGAATCTTGAAAATGGATTTAAGTCCGAAAAATGAAGTAAAAGCGGGTGACGTTGGTTACATTATTTCTGGAATTAAAACTGCGAAAGAAGTCAAAGTTGGTGATACAATTACACTTGCAAGTAATCCTTGTTTGGAAGCAATTCATGGTTTTGAGGATGTTAAACCAATGGTTTTTGCTGGAATTTACCCCGTAGAAACAGATGAATACGAAGAATTACGTTATTCCATGGAAAAATTGCAATTGAATGATTCTTCTTTGGTTTTTGAACCAGAATCTTCAGCTGCTTTAGGTTTCGGTTTCCGTTGTGGCTTTTTAGGAATGCTTCACATGGAAATCATTCAAGAAAGATTGGAGCGAGAATTTAATATGACTGTTATTACAACTGTACCTAACGTTTCATACTATTGCTACAACCGCCGTGAACCAGAAAAAGTAATTATTGTAAACAATCCTTCAGAATTACCAGATCCAGCAGGAATTGATCATATCGAAGAACCTTACATCAAAGCGCAAATTATAACAAAATCAGAATATACTGGTCAAGTTATGAGTTTGTGTATTGACAAGCGTGGAGAACTAAAAAATCAAGTTTATTTGACACAAGATCGCGTTGAAATTACTTTTGAAATGCCTTTGGCGGAAATCGTTTTTGATTTTTATGACCGTTTAAAATCTGTTTCTAGAGGTTACGCATCTTTTGATTATCATCCAATTGGTTACAAAACTTCTGATTTAATTAAAATGGATTTATTGTTGAATGCAGAACAAATTGATGCACTTTCAGCATTGGTTCACAGAAGTAATGCATATCATTTAGGAAAAAGGATTTGCGAGAAATTAAAAGAATTAATTCCTCGTCAACAATTTGAAATTCCAATTCAAGCTGCAATTGGAGCAAAAATTATTGCCCGTGAAACAATTAAGGCTTTGAGAAAGGATGTTACGGCAAAATGTTACGGTGGAGATATTTCTCGTAAACGAAAATTACTTGAAAAACAAAAAGAAGGTAAAAAACGTATGAGACAGATTGGCAGGGTTGATGTTCCTCAAGAAGCATTTTTAGCTGTGCTTAAGCTAGACTAGTCGCCTAATTTGTTTTCTTACACTTTCCGATTTTTAATTTTTCCACAGACATCGGTGTTACGACGGTTTGGTAATGTAATTTAGTTCTTTTCGCTTTTTCTGTTGATAAATTCGTATTTATTATCTTGAAAATATTGTAAATAAAAAGAGGTTGTCTCTAATGTCTGAGACAGCCTCTTTTTATTTGGATACCAGATGAAGAAACTTATAGTTTAAGCGAATTTTAAGGCGTTCGAAAACCTTGTGATACAGCCTATTCTTTACGTTATTAAACATTTTTAGTTACCACCATCTTGAAATTTTTACC
>CAMBRH010000284.1 GCA_945870115.1 Chitinophaga pinensis
TAAAACAGATTATGAAAACGCTAAATTAGATAATAAAAATCCTGATATTAACGATTTCAAACCTAAATTTGTTCTAAAAGTTGACGGTAAAGCAGTATATGTGCACGCACAGAATGTAATCAATGTTTTCAGAGATTTACGTTTAAACAACTTGAATTTTGTTACATCAGCTGAGACAGCTCCAAATTAAAATTAAGAAAAGATGGCAGAAATAGCAGAAGGCGGCGGCGGAAACGAAAAGGGTGGTAAAAAAAGAGCCAAGAAGAGTTCTACGCGAGTAGATATGACTCCGATGGTGGATTTAGCTTTCCTTTTATTGACATTCTTTGTAATGACATCAACTTTTAATAAACCTAAAGTTATGAGTTTGGTGTATCCTGCAAAGATTGAAGATGACAAACCTGTTGACCAACCAAAAATTAATAATGCAGTAACTTTTTTATTGACAGAAGATAAGATTTATTATTACGAAGATCAGTATTATTCTGTTGGTAATAAAGAAGGAAAGCCGGCAACAGTTTTACAAGAGTTAAATTTTGGTCCAAACGCTGGTGGTGTTAGACAATATTTAGCAAAAAGAAATGCTTACGTTATTAAAAACGTTGAACAACTTGACAGTAAATTGACAAGAGAGCAGAAAAAACTGATGGCGGAAGGTGAAAAGGATACGATTTACGAACGTAAAGTTATTGAATTCAAAAAGCATAAAGATGCCCTAAAAGTACTTGTTAAGACCGACGATAAAGCAACATGTAAAAACTTCATCGATTTAATTGATGAGTTAAAGATTGCTCAAATTGGTGTAATTGCGCCGGTTGATCTTTTGGCAAGTGAGTTAGAATTAATAAAAGCTAAAAAATAAGATTATGACAGTAATTTTAGTTCTTGTCTTTATTATAGCGGGAGTAACTCTTTACGATTACTTCAGTGCTAGAAAATGGCAGCAGGTAACATCTGTTAGTAGAAACGAAATCGTTTTTGAACACAGAAATCAGGAATACGGTGCATATACATTGCGTCGTGACTATGATAGAAATATGGTCTTCATTATGTTGGGTCTTTTTCTTTCTATTGGTATCACATTTGGGATTTACTCATTCATCCAAAATATGCCAGAGGAAGTAATTGCTCCACCAAAAGTTGACACAACTAACATTGCAATTCCAGCTCCACCAGAGGAAGAAGTTCCACCACCACCAAAGGAAGAACTTCCACCACCAGAGGAGAAAACAGTAGCATTTATGCCACCTGTAGTTGTAGATATTCCAGTTGAGGATGAAATTCCACCTCAAGATGAAATGGCTGACACAAAAGCGAGTGACAAAACAAATGACACTGAAAACGAAAACTTTGAACCGCCAGTAGTTGGTGAAGAAAAAGTTGTAGTTGTTGAGCAAAAAGAAGAAGAAATTTTGACATTTGTTGACGAAGAGGCACAATTCAATGGAAATCTTCAAGAATTTGTTGCGAAAAAAACAAACTATCCACAAACAGCTATTGAAATGGGTGTTCAAGGAAAATGTTACGTTAAATTTGTAGTAAACTCTAATGGTTCAATTTCTGATGTTGTAGTTGTAAGAGGAGTTCCAGATTGTCCAGAATGTGACAAGGAAGCACTTCGAGTAATTAGATCAATGCCAAACTGGAAACCAGGAAAAAACAATGGTAAAGCGGTTAGAACTTTTGTTCAGGTGCCGATTAACTTTGCCTTACAATAAGAAAGTTTAATTAGAAAATTCGATTACTTCGTTGCTTTAAATTGAAAATTTATCATTAGCAAACGCTAACTCAAAATTTTAAATTTGTAAAGCGCCTTGTACTCAAAATTTCTAAAATAAACTTTAAATAAAATTAAAAATTAAAAATTAGAATTCCATCAGCATTTGCTGGTGGAATTTTAAAAACCAAAAAAAATAAAACTACATAAACTTTTTAAAACACGATTTAAAAAGAAAACACTACACTTTATTTGAGTAAACATGATTTTAAAGAATTAAACCAACTTTAAAAGTTTATTTAAAAAAGTTTTTTTGATTATACATACAGGAAATTTTGAAATCAATTTTAGTTAAGACTAATAAATTTCAAATGGAGTAGATTAATAATTTAAAAAAGTAGTATTATGGAAGTTATCTTAAGCATTGTCGCTGTGATTGCAGGAGTATCAATCTATGATTTTTATTCAGCACGCAAATGGCAATTAGTAACATCGGCAACAAGAAACGACATCGTCTTTCAAAACCGAAATCAAAAGTATGGTGCATACGTCATTCGACGTGATTATGACAGGAACATGGTTTATATCATGTTAGGTGTAATTCTTTCAATTGGAACATTGGTTGGAGGATTTATGTATTTTAAGAGCGAAGCAGATGTTAAATTTGTGCAAACAATTATTGACGTTGAAGATCCCGTTTTAATTGACACTAACAAGCCTGATGAACCAGAAAAAGACCCAGTAAAAAAGACTGTTTCAGCCGCTGTTAAAACGGATGAAGCACCTACACCTAAAGTAGTTGATAAACCAGTTGTTGAAAAAATCTTAACAGATGAAGAATTAGCTAAGTTAAGATTGGGCAAAAAATCTGATGGAAAAGATACGGCAGGAATATTTCAAGAACCTAAAAAAGTGTACGTTCCACCAGTTATTATAACAAAACCACCAATTGTTGAACCCACAGATATTCCTGATGAAGATCCAAAATTTGACAATATTAGTGGATTTATTCAAAAGAAATTTAATTATCCTGAAGAAGCAATTCAAATGCAAAAAGAAGGGAAATGTTATCTTAAATTTGTTGTAAATTTAGACGGTTCCGTTTCTGATGTTTCAATTGTACGTGGTGTTCCAGATTGTCCAGAATGTGACAAAGAAGCTTTAAGGGTTGTGCGTTTAATGAAAAATTGGGAGCCAGGAAAAATCGCTGGAAAACCAGTTAGATCTTGGATGCGTTTGCCTATAAATTTTAAATTGGAGTAAAAAAAGATTATTTATAATTTTCTATAAGTCCAAGATAATTACTTGGACTTTATAGAATTACTATTTTTTTTGTTTGAATTTCTCCATTTGGAAAAGTAATTTTCGTAAAATAAATTCCACTTTTTTCAAAAGTGTAGGAAAAGTTATTGTTGAAATTAAATTCGAATTGTGTTACATTTTCACCTAAAGAATTATAAACTTCCATTTTTGAACCAATTTGAACACTAAAATTCGTTTTTTCCTCACTTGGATTTGGGAATATGAGAACTTCATTTTCATCAGTAAAATTTAAAGCATAAAAATCTTTAGATAAAGTTAAATCTGCTTTTTTCCCAGTAAGAAAATAGAATTTATTGTCAATTGAAAAAGCACTCATTCCTCTAGTTCCAATAGATAAACAAGTTTGCAATTGCAACCAATTATTTCCATCAAATTGCCTTACTTCATCGCTGAAAATATTATTTTCTTTAAATCCGCCTAAAATAATTGCTCTATTTCCAGAATAAGTTGCTGTTCCATAACCAATTGGGTTGGAAGGAAAATTATCTTCTTGACTCCAAATTCCTGTTTGCTTATTGAATGAATAACTTTCTGAATGAAATGTCAATGGATTTGTTGAAAAACCAGTTGAAAGATAAATTTTTTCACCTAGAGAAAAACAAATTTGATCCCGTTTTCCAATTGCTGGAATTACTGGCAAATTTTCCCAAGTTTCCGAATTAAAATCAAATTCCCAAGCATCATTTAGGCATGAAGTAAGTGTTGTTCCACCAAAAACATATGCTGAGTTATTATTTACAGCAGAAGCAGCAGACCAACGTGCAAAACCAGGAAATGAATCTAATTTTTGCCATGAATCATCAAGAGAATTGTATCGATAAAAATCATTTAAAGGAATGTTATATTCACTTATTCCTCCTAATATATAGGCAAAATTTTGATGTGTAAATGAAAGTGCATATTGTCTTTTATCACCAATAAAATCTGACAATTTTGTCCATTGATTTGTTGAGGTTTTGTATTTCCAGAGTTGATTACTTTCAGAGAATCCATTGTGATTTCCAGTAACAATGTAGCCAGATTCTCCTATTGAAAAAGCTGTTCCATCATCACGACCTAAACCTGGATAGTCGGTAGTGTTCTAAAAAGTGTGTAAAGATATTTTGTTTTTTAATCATTTTCTAAATCAAATTTAATCATTTTTTTTGGTGTAGGCTCTACGTTCTAATTTTTTAATTTTTAATGAAGTTTTTACGGAATTAAAAAATTAAAAATTAGGAC
>CAMBRH010000285.1 GCA_945870115.1 Chitinophaga pinensis
CTTTGAACAAATGTTAAAGTATTATTTTGAAGCTTTAAAAGTATTTTTTTTAGTTCAATAGATATTTGAAAATCAACCTCATTATCCCTACAATACTGCACCAGCCTTGCCATTTGGGGAAGAAATTCAAACGCAAAAATAGGTAAAGATCTATTATAAATTATGTTATTTTCATATTGTTCACTAAGTTTAATAACTTCCAAAGTATCACCTGTAGATAATTTTGTAAATGCATCTATTGCAGTACTGTCATTTCCTGAAGTTAATTTTTCAATAAGTAAAGACTCAATTGAAGGCTCACTTGCTTTTTTGATTTTGTTAACAAACATATTTAAACTACTGTTCCATTCATAATCCTTGAAGTGATTGACCCAATAATTTAGATGATTTAACTTGGCAGCATCATCAAAATTATTATAATCTAGAATATAATTTATTTTACCCTCGACATTCGGAATTGCCAAATCTATATTTGTAAGTTTTTTTAATAATTCTATTGACTCATCTTCATCGAATATGTAACTATTGAGATTCCTGTTTTTATATAAATATGCGGCTATTGACTTTAAACATTCTGGATTATTTTCTACTATTAATTTTTTTACCGTAATCGAAATCCAAAAATAATTTTCAAAATAGTATTGATTATCACGCAGGCTCTCTAATTCTTTCTTTGCAAGTTTTTTTAACTGGTAATCAACTTTTCTATCACTTAAAGGAGTAATAAGAAAACTATTTGATAACTGGCAGTAGGTAATCTTTCTTGAATTTTCTTTTAAAAATAAATTGAATTTTGTGGCATTTAAATTTGAATCAATAATTAACTCATCTGGTAAAAAAAGAGAATTTTCCCTTAAAATTTCAATTGCTGCACTTTTTTCCTTTCTTTCAAAAGTATAATTGTGCACTTTCTCTATTAGTATTTTTTCGCTATCTAAATATTTTGAGAGTTTTTTTAGCCCAATAAATTTGCCGCTATGAATTTGTTTCGAAATTTTAGCTATCTCAGCTTGTTGGCTAAAACATGAAAAATTAATGTGCAATAATAAAAATAAAATTATTCTTTTCATTTTACAACAAATTGAGTTATTAGAACGAAAAACTTTTTAAAACATTTGATTAAACAATAATACAAAATTTGTTATTACTGCACAATCAATAGAAAAAGTGTCAAACAAAGGTAAACTATTTTTTCGGTAAATCTAGAAAAATAAAATTCTGATATTCAATTTATTTCCATATCTTTATTGAAAATTTTTTTTTTTAATAAAGCCTAATATGAAAATCCTTCTTGTTTATTTTTTAATACTACCTATTTTTGCTTTCTCTCAAAATTACACTTCTTATTTTACTGGAAATCAAACTGATGTTGTTACGAATCCAAAAGGTGGCGTTTGTTTGATGGGCGGAGCTACAGAACATGACGAGGCCATGAAATGGTTTTTGAAACAAGCAAATTTGGGTGATGTGTTGGTTTTACGCGCAAGTGGTTCTGACGGTTACAATGATTATTTCATGAATCAATTGGGAATTACGATCAATTCTGTGGAAACAATTGTTTGCAATAATGCTAATTCAACTCAAGAAACTTACATTCACGATAAAATAAAAAAAGCTGAGGCAATTTGGTTTGCTGGCGGCGATCAATGGGATTATATTTCTTATTGGAGAAATACGCCAATTGATAGTTTGATAAATGAAGCAATTAACGTACGTAAAATCGTAATTGGTGGCACAAGTGCAGGAATGGCTATTCAAGGATCTTGTTATTTTACTGCGGAAAATGGTACAGTTACAAGTCCAACTGCTCTAGCAAATCCATTTTCATCTTTAATTACTGTTTCGAATTTACCTTTTTTACAAAATGAATATTTGGAAAATGTAATTACTGATACACATTATGATAATCCAGACAGAAAAGGAAGACAAGTCGTTTTTTTGAGCAGAATGTTTAATGATTTTCAAATTCAAGGCAAAGGAATTGCTTGCGACGAATATACGTCAGTTTGCATCGATTCACTAGGAATGTGTAAAATTTATGGTGATTATCCATCTTACGATGAAGATGTTTATTTCATTCAAACAAACTGTGAGCTAACAGATTTAACTCCAGAATCCTGTGAAATTAATACTCCTTTAACTTGGAACAAAGGAAATGCTTCCTTAAAAGTTTATCACGCTAAAGGAACAATGAATGGAGTTCAAACTTTTAATTTAAACGATTGGCTTTCAGGTTCTGGAGGTGTTTGGGAAAATTGGTATGTTGAAAATGGTGTTTTAACAGAAGTTGTAAGCCTTGCTCCTGCTTGTAATTTAGAAAATTCAATACAAAAAAATACTAAAAAAAATTCTTTTATTTTTGAAAATCCAATAATTACAGGAAAATTAGAATTGAAAGAATTTGATTTTCAAAAAGCGACAATTTTTGATTTAAATGGGAAAATTCAAACAATTTCATCCTCAGAAAATGAAGTAAATGTTTCAGAATTAACTAGCGGAATGTATTTTTTGTACTTAACGAAAAATAATGTTGAAGAAAAATATAAGATTTTGATTTTAAATTAATCCACCAACTCTGTCAAAAGTTTTATTGCTTTTTCATTTTCAATTATCATGCTAGGTAATTCATTGTGCTCTTGAATTTCTCCACTGAAACAAACTTTTTTGTCTTTTAAATAAATTTCTGGTTGGTAAGAAAAATTGGAAATGTTTGAACTAAAAATAGTTACTGAAAATACCTGATTTGGAAATTTCTTATCTAAATTTATAAAAACGTGTCCTTTATCGCTTTTCTTAATACTTACTGCTGTTCCGCAAACAGTGTGCTTTTTTTTGTCGTTAATATGTAGTGAAGCATCGTAACTATTGATTGCTTTTTTTGGTAATTCGTCTTTTTCTAATGCTGCAACGTCTCCTTTTTGATTTTTTGGCAACCAATATTTCAAATCAAAAGTCATTTCCAAGCGATTTTCAATAGAATCGACTAAGCCAGAATATAAATCATAGCCAAGAATTTTTTCAATGCTATCAATACTTACAGCAAAAGATTCTACTGGCAAGGCTATTTTTTCATTTGGCATTATAAAAGCAATTGCACGTTTATTCACTAGATCAATCGCTGTTTTAACATATAATTCTGGAATCGAAACACCATTTACACTTCTTTCAATTTTTGGTAATCCTTCCTTCAAAATTGGAGCAGTAACCACATATAAATAGGTTTTATTTGCTTCAACATACGCTCGCATCCAATCTTCTAAATCCGCCCATTTTTCTCTGTTAAAATCTCCCAATTGTGGCGACATATTTGAATAATAGTAACTTTCAGAAAGTGCTTTTTGAGACCAACGAAAATCCGCTGAAGGAGCCAAATGCCCTCTGTCAAAACCAAAACCATCATAATTGTAACCAGAACTATCACTTTTAATTGTTTTCAACATATAATCTTTTTCAGAAGTTGAACCACTTTCAATAAGTGGGTCTTCCCGAAAATCATTTGTCCTAGTTGAATTTCCATTTATCACATCTGGAGTAATGATGTGCATCACCCAATTCGCTTGTTCATGCTCTTCGTTATAGGATAAAGCATAAGCCAAATGCGTAATAATTTCCTCTTTTTTACCATTATTTGGCAGACCTACTTCAATGGATTTTTGCTTAATCCAATCAAATTTCAAATTCTCTTTTGTTGTGTAAAGATTTTTTTTTAATAAATCTAAGGAATCTATTTTTGATGAGATTTTATCTAATTGTTTTTCAATTATTTCAGTTTTATTTTGAGAAAATATAATAATTGAAAATTGCACTAAAAATATAGTGATAAAAAGTTTTTGCATGAACTAAAAATTAATTTCTACAAATGTACAAAATAAAGGATTCATTTTCAATCATTATTTATACTTTTGTATTTAGACTATATTGTCGCATAAAATTACATTTTTTGAATGTCAAAACTGGCAAAAGAAGATAAATTTCTAGATTTATCTGATTACGGTCGATCTCTCGGTTCGATTTTAGCAAAAAGATTAAAAAACACTCGCTTCACTCCAATTCACGTTACATTTCTATTTGGAATTTGTGGTCTATTTGCTGCAATATGCATTCTAAAAGAATCTTATCTTTTAGCTGGATTTTTACTGATTTTGAAATCAATAATCGATGCGGCTGATGGCGAATTGGCTCGATTAAAAAAGAAGCCTTCCTACTCTGGTCGTTATTTAGATAGTTTATTTGATATTATTTTAAATTT
>CAMBRH010000286.1 GCA_945870115.1 Chitinophaga pinensis
TGAATTCAAGAGCAAGAAGTGCAAAATTAAGAGTAGCTGAAAGAAGTAATGGATAATCAATACATCGACAAAGAAGAATTAGCTGCGCAAGAAGAGCAAAAAGCAAAAAAGCAGAAGCCCAAAAAGGAAGCAAAGCCTCGGGGGAAAGCAGGTGTTTTTGTTCAAATCTTAAACGGAGATATTTTAACACGAGATTTGGTTTTAAACAATTTAGGTTTCGTTTTCTTTTGCATTTTATTATTGATTTTGCTCGTGGCAAAAGGATATTACGGTAAGCAATTGACAAAAGATATTGATACTTCTTTAAAACGATTAGATGCTACAACTGCTGAATATGTTGAATCGAAAGCAAGATTGGAAGAAAAAACAAAAAGATTTGAATTGGTGAGAAAATTAGAGCCAAGAGGATTAAAAGAAACAACAAAGCCCGCGAAAGTTATTAGGGTGAAACAGACGGAAGATTGAAAGAAATAGGACAAAAGACTATTAGATTATCTTCGATGCTGCTTTGCGGTCAGAAGTCAGGACTTGATTTTAGTAGGTAGAAAAATAGAATTAAAAAGATAAAATAAATTTCCTCCCTTGAGGGAGGATTAAGGTGGGTGAAAGAATTTAGAATTATCACCTCCCTTAATCCCTCCTCAAGGAGGGAAAACGACAAACGATGAAAGAAAAAAAAGACATATTATGGAGGGTTTACCTGATTTATTTCGGGTTTGTCATTGTTATGTGTATCGTTATCGGTAAGACTTTTTCTATTCAGGCTGAAGGCGTTAAATCTGTTTTGATTGGTGGTGAAAGCGATGAAAAAATTCCAACTCGTTCTGTAAAACGTATTCCGCGTAGGGGAGAAGTACTGGACATTAATCATACTCCGTTAATTACTTCTGTTTCATTTTTTGAAATCCACATGGATCCGACGGTTTGTAAGCAAGAAGATTTTGATCACAACATCATGGAGTTGAGTCAAAAATTAAGTGGAATTTTCCCTGAAATGACATCGGCAGAATATGAAGGACATATTCGAAGAGGAAGACAACGTGGAAATCGTTATTTATTGATAAAACGTAAAGCAACAAATTATGAACGTAATGTGTTACGTACATTTCCAATTTTCAACTTGGGTAGAAATAAAGGAGGATTAATTGATTTAGAAGAAACGATTATTCGTAAGCGACCTCACGGAGAATTATTGAAAAGAACTTTAGGATATTACAAGAAAACAAAAAACGAAGAATTAAGAGTTGGAATTGAAGGTGCTTTTCACGAATATTTAGTTGGTGAACCTGGATTAGAAATCGAACAAAAAATTTCAACTGGTTGGAAAAAAACGGGACAAATCGTAAAAGATGCTGTTGAAGGAGCAAATGTTGTTACCACCATTGACAAAGGAATTCAAGAAGTTGCTCATTCAGAATTAATGCAGCAATTAAAAAGTCAGGGAGCAAAAAGTGGTTCTGTGATTGTGATGGACGTAAAAACAGGTTATGTAAAAGCAATTGTTAATTTGACTTTGGCGAATGATGGTGAATATTATGAATTGTATAACCAAGCCATCGGAACAAAAGAAGTTCCAGGTTCGACATTCAAATTGGCAGCTTTAATGGCAGCTTTGGAGGACAACAAAATCAACATGGATGACACAGTTGAAACTGCAACAAAATATACTTATTTCGGTAAAAATACTTTAAACGAAGCACACAATAATTATTATGGACGAGTAACAATAAAGCGAGCATTTGAACTTTCTTCAAATGTAATTTCTCGTGTCATTTACAATGCTTATAAAAACGAACCAACAACTTTTGTTGATCGCTTAAAATCTTTTGGTTTGGGTGAACCTTTGGGCTTGGATTTAGTAGGGGAACCAACTCCGACTTTATATTCACCAGGCTCAGCAAATTGGTCAGGAATTTCTTTACCATGGATGTCCGTTGGTTATGAGGTTCAACAAACTCCAATGCAAACCTTGGCTTTTTACAATGCAGTTGCTAACAATGGAAAAATGGTGAAACCGCAATTTGTAAAAGAAATTACCAGAGGTTCAGAAGTTGTAAAATACTTTAAACCTATTGTTTTAAAAGAGAAAATTTGTTCAGACAAAACTTTAGGTATTTTACAATCTTGTTTAGAAGGAGTAATGAAAACTGGAACGGGAAAAAGATTGACTTCATCCTATTTTGATATTGCAGGTAAAACGGGAACAGCAGAAATTTTAAATGACAATAATCAATATGGTGCCAAAGGTGAAAAAAAATATTTAGCCTCTTTTGTTGGTTATTTCCCAGTGCAAGATCCAATGTATTCATGTATTGTTTCAATTTCTGCTTCGGGTGAAAATATTTATGGCGCAACGGTTTCTGGTACTGTATTTTCTGCAATTGCAAATAAAGTTTATGCAACAAGTTTAAAATACCACAAAGCAATAAACGAAAACAACAAGCGCATTTTTACTGCTCCCTATTCGAAAGACGGAAATCGTTACGATCTTCAAAGAATCTTAAAATATTTGGGAGTAAAATACATTCAAAATCCAATTGCAGATGCTTCAAACGAAGAATGGGTTTCTACAAAAGCAAATGATCAACAAATAGAATTTTCAAAAAGATATGTTGGAAAAAATACCGTTCCAAATGTAATTGGAATGTCGGCAAAAGATGCTGTCTATTTGATTGAAAACACAGGAATGAATGCTCGAATTAATGGTTTGGGGAAAGTTGTCAAACAAACTGTTCCAGCAGGATCATTAATTTTTAAAGGTGGTTTGATAGAATTAACATTAGAATAAATGAAAAGTTTAAAAGATATATTAGTTGGCGTTTCTTATGAATTAATTTCTGGTTCATTGGAAAATTCTGTGCAAGAAATTCATTTTGATTCTCGCAAAGCAAAAGCTAATTCTGTGTTTTTTGCAATTAAAGGAACAAGTTCAGATGGACACGATTACATTTCTCAAGTTATTGAAAATGGCTGCAATATAATTGTGTGTGAAGAAACATTTGAGAATGATAAAATCACTCAAATTAAAGTAAAAGATTCTTCTGAAGCTTTGGGTTTAATGGCTTCAAACTTTTATGATAATCCATCTCAAAATTTAACTTTAGTTGGAATTACTGGAACGAATGGAAAAACAACTTGTACTACTTTGCTGCATCAATTGTTCATGAATTTAGGTTATCAAGTTGGATTATTATCAACTGTGGTAAATAAAATAGGAAATATTGACGTAAAATCAACACACACAACTCCAGATCCAGTTGAATTAAATCGATTGCTTTCAGAAATGTTGCAAGCTGGTTGTTCTTATTGCTTTATGGAGGTAAGTTCACATGCTATCGTTCAAAATCGAATTGCAGGATTAAAATTTAAGGGTGGCGTTTTTACAAATATTACGCATGATCATTTGGATTATCACGGAACTTTTCAAGAATACATAAAAGCCAAAAAACGCTTTTTTGATGTTTTGGACAAAGATGCTTTTGCTTTGACAAATATTGATGACAAAAACGGAATGGTGATGTTGCAAAATACCAAAGCGACAAAATATTCTTACGCATTAAAAACTCCTTCAGATTATAAAGCTAAAGTTATTGAAAACCAATTCTCAGGTTTGGTTTTAAGTATTAATGGAACAGAACTTTGGACACGATTAATAGGAGATTTCAATGCATATAATTTATTGGCAGTTTATGGAGTTGCTTTGCTTTTGGAACAAGATAAATTGGAGGTTTTGACGATAATTTCCAAATTAGAATCCGTTGCAGGAAGATTCGAATATTTTCAATCAAAATCTGGAATAATTGCCATTGTAGATTACGCACATACACCTGATGCCTTGGAAAATGTTTTGAAAACCGTTTCAAATATCCGTACCAAAAATGAAACGGTATATACTGTTGTTGGTTGTGGTGGTGATAGAGATAAAACGAAAAGACCAAAAATGGCTGCAATTGCTTGTGAATTGAGTGATAAAGTAATTATTACCTCTGATAATCCGCGCTCTGAAGATCCATCAGTAATTATTGATGAAATGTTATCGGGAGTTGAAGGACAACATTTCAAAAAAACACTTTCCATTCAAGACAGAGAACAAGCAATAAAAACAGCTGTCTCAATGGCAGAAAAAAATGACATTATCCTAATTGCAGGAAAAGGTCACGAAACATACCAAGAAATTAAAGGAGTAAAACACGACTTTGATGATTTAAAAATTGTAAAAGAATTATTTGAAAAACT
>CAMBRH010000287.1 GCA_945870115.1 Chitinophaga pinensis
GAAGCTAAAGGTGCTGGTTCAGAAGTTAATTTCAACTTAGGATATTGGTCAATTAAAGAAGGTAAATATGCAGATGCTATTTCAAAATATGGTTCTGAGAATTGTTTCAACAAAGCTTTAGCTCAATTATTAAACAAAGCTCCAGATGCTGCCGTTAAAACAATTGATGCTTCAAATGCTAAGGAAACAGGTTTAGGTTTCTATTTGAAAGCAATTGCTGCTGCAAGAATGGATAAAGTTGACTTGGTAATTAGCAACTTGAAAAGTGCTTTCGCTAAAGATGCATCTTTAAAAGCAAAAGCTGCCAAAGACAGAGAATTTTTAAAATTCAAAGACAACGCAAACTTTACTGGTGTTGTTCAATAAGAATACTTAAAAAAATATTTTTTAGTCCTGATGAAAATTTCATCAGGACTTTTTTTTGAGGTTAAGTTCTTGTTAATTAAAAAAAAGCTAATTTTTAATTTCATATTTTTGATTAAAATCAATTTTATGAAATTCTTAAAGCTCAATATCATTTTAACAATTTGTATAAGTAATAATCTATTTTCTCAAGCAGAAGTTAAATTTGATACTTTACAATTTGATTTAGGTCAAATTATTGAAGGTGGATCTAATTTGAAGAAAAATATTTATTTCACAAATATTGGAAACGAACCATTAATTATAACTCAAGCATCAACTGGGGATGGTGGTTCAATGGCAACTTGGGATCGAGAGCCAATTTTACCAGGAAAAAAGGGTAAAATTACATTTATTTATGATACAAAAAGAATTGGTTTTTTTAGTAAAAGTATAAAAACATAAATTCGAACGCAAAAAATGGATACATGAATTACTTGCATGTTAAAGGTGAAGTGGTTCATAAACGAACTTCTGTTGAAACAAAAAATAAAATCATTGATTTTGGTGAAATTAAGTATGATTCTATAAAATCATTTCAATTTTATGTTTATAATTCTGGCTCCGAAAATTTATATTTCAACTTTGATTCTTATGGCTACCGTGAAATTGATTTACTGACAATCGAGTTGATTAAATCTTCGGATTCCCTTAAAAAATACCACTACAATACTTTCAATTTACCTTACGATTCCATTTTAATAAAAGGAGAAATTATTAATAAATATGGAAATACAGGCGGTTTTTTACACACCTTGAATTTTATTTATAATTCTCATGATACTTTGAAAATTAATTTAGCAGGGAAATTTATAGGACAAGCAAATCGAGATAAAATAATTGAAGGAAATTCAACAGGAAAACAAGTTTATCATTATTTTGATGAAAAATTAATACAAAAAGAATTGTTTTCACATTCAAATAAACCGCAAAAAATATTATATTTTAAAAACTCAAATTGTTGTCGCTTAATTCAATATTCCTGGGAGAATAATTCAATTGAAAAAGAATATATTTATTAAATTTGACTAATTTAAAATTTATTTTCACTTTTTCATGTTCAATTATCTAAAAACCTTCAGCTTTTAGCCATTTAGAATAAATTCCAGCCAAACGACTATGATCGGCATAATCAACTGTAAAATCATGTAAACCAGAATAATCTGCCTTTGCCATCATAAAGATATAATCGTTTTCATCTCGGTTTAAAACTGCATCTACACATTCAGTTGGAGGAATACAGATTGGACCAGGAGGTAAACCTTTGTATAAATAAGTATTGTATGCACAATCGCGATCTCTGTGCTCAAAAGTTAAACGTTGAACTCCTTTCAGTTCGTCTCCCCAACAAAATTTAAATGTAGGGTCAGATTGTAATTTCATTCCTTTTTCAATTCTATTCAAATATAAACCAGCAATTATTGGCCATTCAGAAGGGTTTTTTCCTTGTTCAGAATAAACAACACTAGCCAGGGTTACTGCTTGCGAAGGTGATTCTAATCCAATTTTTACCAATTTAGCTTTTCTGTCCTCAGTCCAGAAACTCTTAAACTCTTTTGCCATTCTTAATAAAAATTGCTCGGCATCAGTATCCCAAAACATTTTATAAGTATTTGGTAAAAACAAAGCAGGTAATTGTTCTGAAGTGAATTCATATTTCGACAAAGTAGCTTCACTTGTTAAAAAATTATCTAATTCCAAACTATCCAACATCAAGCAAGAAGCGACTTTTCCGGCCATTTGATTCACGTCACGACAATTATTAAAAGTCACAGAAACCTCAACTTCTGCATTTCCGTTACCATTTGAATTTTTAGTAAATCCATTTAATAATGTTCTATAATTTGTTCCTTTTTCAATAACATATTTTCCAGACGCAAGTCTGTCAATATTTAAGTTTTTATACTCGCCAACTTTTAAAAAAGCATTCTTGTTGTCAATAATTTTTTCTTTTATGAGTTGATTAGCTAAACCATTTAAATCTTTTTTTGCATCAAAATAAAACTCAACTTTTTTTTCATTGATGGAAGTTTTTGAACCAGCTAAATAAAGACTTATTTTTGGCCAAAGTACAATGATTCCAATAATCGCAATTGCAGCGAAAACGATGGTAAATTTCTTTTTATTATTCATTTTTTAACTATTAATTGATACATATTTTCATTTATCCATTTTTTTTGGTCAAAGAACCAATCTTTTTTTACGCCAACCAAATCAAAACCAGCACTTTCAAACAATTTTATGCTTTCTAAATTGTCCTCCAAAACATTAGCAAACAATGAATGTAAACCCAAAAAAACAAATGCATATTTTTTCAGTAATTCTAAACTTTCTTTCGCAAATCCTTTATTCCTTTCGGACTTTTCAGCAATTAAAATACCAACTCCTGCCCTACCATGTTTAAAATTTGCTTCAAATAAATCTAGCGTTCCAATTGCTTCGTTTGAATCATTTTTACAAATCAACAAACGCAATTCGCCTGATTGTCTGAAATTTTGAATACTATTAATATATTCCAAAATTCCATGCATTGAAAAAGGTGCTTCAGTTCCGCTAACTTTCCAATTCTCAGGATTATTCTCCCAAATCAAAACTTTAGTGGCATCCTCAGGTTCAATGGCTCTAAGAAAAATTGTTGTTCCTTTTAACATCTTGTAATTTAAGTATTCGATTTTGAATATCTATTTTGGAATACATAGGAATTCCAACAAAATCAGTCGTCAAATTTAAGCCAAAAAATGATTTAATTTGATTTTTTTTATCTAAATTTACTAACAATTCTGAAACCGTTTCTATTCTGGAATCTTCCTTGAAAAATTCTAAAATTGGAGTTAAACACGTAATTTCAGGAGAACTTAAATCTTTAAATCTATCAAAAACCCCTTCTAATTCAAACCATTCCAAAGTCTTAAGCTCAATAAATAAGGTGTGAATTTTCTTTTTTTCTAAAACTTTTAGAATAATATCAATATCAATTCCATTATCTTTTCCATTTACTTTTAAACTGTAAAATTTACCATTTAAAGAAATTCCAATATGGGGTGGAATTTTATTTGTATGAATTACCCAAATAAAAACTCCTTTTAGAAGTTTGTTTTTTTCAATTTGTTGATAGTCTTCAATTTTATAACTGGTCATTTAGGAAAATTTAAATAATAATTGTTCCATCAAACACATGAATTGCTGGGCCAATTAAATAAATATCTTCAAACTTATCATTAAAACTTCGCTTAAATTTTACAGTTAATTTTCCACCTTTTGTATGAACCAAAACTTCATTTTCTCCAATTAAATTATATTTTTTTGCAAAAGCTAGAGCGGCTGCAGTTACTCCAGTTCCGCAGGATAAAGTTTCATTTTCAACTCCGCGTTCATAAGTTGCGACCTCAATTTGATAATTTTCAGTATCAATTTCTGTTAAAACTTCCACAAAATTCACATTTATTCCAAGTTCATTGTAAGATTGAGAATATCGAATTTTTCTACCTTCTTCAAAAACATCAATTTCAAGTGAATTTTCAACAAATCGTATATAGTGAGGTGAGCCAGTATTTAATTCAAAATCAGGATTTATTGAATTTATTTCTAAAACATCATTCATCTTTAAAGAAATTAATTTTCCACGATCTAAAGTAATTTTTGATGCTTCGTGTTTTCCGTCAATAGCAGTAAAATCAACTTTTGCAATATCAACTCCCAAAGTTTCTGCAAATGAAACCGAGCATCTTGCTCCATTTCCACAAAAACTTTTTGAACCATCAGAATTGTAATAATCCATTTCAAAAGCAAAATTCTTGGAAGCATT
>CAMBRH010000288.1 GCA_945870115.1 Chitinophaga pinensis
CCAACACATCATCACTTGGACTTGGATTTCCGCCAGTTCCTTCGCTCAAAGTTTCCAAAACAATTCCTGATAAAGTTGTTTTTGTATTTTTAAGTTTTTTAGCATTTTCCAACAAAGCAATTCCATTTTGCTTGTTCAAATCAGCCATGAAATTTTGAACAATTGTTGCTTGCTCATTTCTTGGAACAATCGTATCAATTTTCCTTAAACCATGCTCAAAACCAATCAATACTTTTGCCATATCGATTTTTGAGAAAGCTTTCTTTTGTTTCCAGCCAGAAGCGAAAAATATTCCAGAAATTTTTCCGATGCAGTTTGAACCATCTTTAACATATTGATCGTTAAAACCTTTTCCTGTTTCTCCAAATAATTTTTGCATCGTAGATTTACATCCTTCATCAAAAGCTTTTTCATCCTTTAAACCTAATTTGAATCCGGCAACAATTTCTTCAACATTGTATTTATCAAAGTTTTTATCTCCTGATTCAGAAATTGCTCTTGCGTGATCTGCTCCTAAAGTGTAAGAAAGTTTGTCTTTAAAGGTAATTAATTTTACTGTTTCAGCAGTTTTTTCTGTCTCAGAACAAGAAACAAAAATGATGGAAAGAGTAAAAATAGCAATTAATTTCTTCATGATAAAATATCTAATAATTCAACATCAAATATCAATGTCGTGTAAGGTTTAATTGGTCCTCCTGGATGTGGATGCGCTCCGTAAGCCAAATCTTGAGGGATATATAAACGATACTTCGCTCCTACTGGCATTAATTGTAAAGCTTCCGTCCAACCTTTAATTACTTGATTTACACCAAATGAAGCAGGATCTCCGCGCTCAACTGAACTATCAAAAACAGTTCCGTCAATTAATGTTCCGTGGTAATGAACTTTTACAGTATCTGTAGAACCTGGTTTTGCACCTGAACCTTCCGTAATAATTTCAAATTGCAAACCACTTTCAGTTACAGTGATTTCTGGTTTAATTTTATTACTAGCTAAAAATGCTTCACCTTCAACTTTATGTTGCTCAAATTTTGCTTCATTTGCAGCTTCAATGTAATTTTGGATGATTTGGTTTGCCTCTTCACCAGTATATTTTAATGCTTTATTGTCAAAAACATCAGAAATTGCCTCAGCTAAAACTGCTGTATTGATTTTGTCTAAATCTTGTTGAACTAAACTTCCAGCGATACTCATTCCTACGCAGTAACTAACTGCATCAATATTATTTGTCATAATTTTATTTTTTCACAAAAGTACTTAGAAAAAATAAAATTCAAGTCAAATTTTGATGTAATTCTTATAATTGAAATCCATTCCAAGGTATTTCTTGCAAAATGCTTTAAATTTATCTTTTAAAGTTGACTTATTAAATGAAATATCATAGTCAAATTTCCAATTTTTAGACTTGATTCGATTTTCCATCACCGCAGGATGTGTTTCAGTAAACAATTCTAATTGAGAAATATTCGCCAAGTAATCAAATTCTGCTGCTTTCTCTATATTTTTATCCAACCATTCATCTTTGTGCCACAATTTGTGAAAAGTTTCCTGTTTTTTTTGCATCTTTTCTGGTGGCTTCACCCAACCGTAATGATAAATAAAAGCATCAATTTGTTTAACTCTCAACATGTTGTCAGGTTTTTTTCTAAAGCCTTGCGCATCTCTGAAAGAAAATATTTCTGGATTGTATTTTAAAATTCTAATCTCATTTTTGTACCAATTTGAAGCCGAACCAACGTAATCATACGAACCATAAAAGTGCTTATAATGAAACAAAAGTCCTTCTACTTTTGGATTGTCTTTGTATCGTAGCATTTCATTTTGAATCGTTTTGATGTACTTTTCATGTAAAACTTCGTCCCCTTGAATATAAAATGCCCAATCTGTATCTTTTGAAATTTCAGCAAAAGCTTTGTCGGTTTCAACTGCCAAAACCTTCCCTCCTTCTCTCAAATTTTCATCCCAAATGGTTTCAATAATTTTAATTTTTGGATCAATGCTTTTAATTAATTCCAAGGTTTCATCGGAAGAATTGCCTACAGCAACAATAATTTCATCGCACAAAGGCAAAATTGATTTTATTGCCTCAACAATCGGATAATCGTAAATTAAAGCATTTTTTATAAATGTAAAACCAGTAACGCGCATCAAAAAAATTTCTGTAAAGTTAATATTTATCAATAATTATCGATTATTTTCAAATTTTATTAAAGTATTTATTTGTTAATATAAATAAATCATTATCTTTGCACCCTGTAAAAATGAAAGTTAAACGTAACTTTTAAGAAAAAAGTTCTTTTATAAAATTGATTTTTTGAGGCAAACAAGATTTTTAAAGCGGAGTTTACATTTGTAATTGAGCATTTTAAAATTAAAGTTTAACGAAAAAAAAGCTTTTTAAAAAATAACGAAAAATGCGGATGTGGTGGAATTGGTAGACACGCCAGACTTAGGATCTGGTGCCGCGAGGTGTGTGAGTTCGAGTCTCACCTTCCGTACAAAACAAAAAGGCATCACCAATAGTGATGCCTTTTTTTATTAATCAAATTTTAAAAAAATAAAAATGAAAGTAACTCGTGAAGACATTAATGCTGGTACAGCGATTTTAAAAGTTCAAGTTTCTCAAGAAGATTACCAAACAAAAGTTAATTATACTTTAGAAAAACAACGTAAAAGAGCAAAAAGTCCAGGATTTCGTCCAGGAAAAACTCCAATGTCTGTTATTCAAAAACAATTTGGACGCGCAATTTTAGCCGAAGAATTAAATAAAATTGTAAACGATGCTTTATCAAAATATATTTTTGATGAGAAAATTGAAATTCTTGGAAACCCAATTCCTACAACAGATTTAGAAGTTATTGGTGATTTTAATAATCCTTCAGATTTTGAATTCCCTTTTGAAATTGGTTTAAAACCAGTTGTTGACATTAAACTTTCTTCTAAAGATAAATTTGATTACGTAAAAGTTAAAATTGACGATACATTAATAGGAAAACAAATTGATGATCTAAGAAGAAGATACGGAAAACTTGTTGCTTCTGAAAAAGTGGGCGAAAGCGATATGATTTTAGGTCAATTTGTTGAATTAAATGATGACGATTCAATTAAAGAACATGGAATTTTAAATTCTTCCACAATTTCAATGGAATTTGTTGAGGATGCAAAAACAAAAGCTGATTTTCTTGGAAAAGTTGTTGGAGATAAAGTTAATGTAAATCCAGCTCACGTTTCTCGTGGAGGAAAAGATACTGCAGCAATGTTGGCAATAAAAGAAGAAGATTTACCAAACATTTCAAACAAATTTCAATTGACAATTAATGAAATTCGTCACATGGAATTAGCTGATTTAACACAAGATTTATTTGATAAATTATTTGGTGAAGGAGCAATTAATTCTGAAAAAGAATTGAAAGAAAGAATTTCTGTTGATTTAGAAAGAATGTTTGAAAATGATTCTGATAAAATGTTAACAAATGCAGTTTATTTATCTTTATTGGAAAACACTAAAGTTGAGTTGCCAAGAGAATTTTTGAAAAGATGGATTCAAGTTTCAAATGAAAAACCAATTACTTTAGAAGAAATTGAAGGTCAGTTTGATAACTATGAAAAAGGAATGAAATGGCAATTAATCCAAGGAGAAATTTTCAAATCAAACAATTTAAAATTAGATCAAAAAGAAGTTGTTGAATTTACGAAAGGTTTATTGATAAATCAATATGCTCAATACGGAATGCCAGCTCCAGACGACAAAGAATTACAAAAATCTGCGATTGATGTTTTGTCTAAGAAAGAAGAATCAGCGCAAATTTACGATATGATTGCAGAGGTGAAATTAACTGAATATTTCAAAGCTACAGTGAAATTAGATGAGAAATATGTTAGTTATGACGAGTTTGTTGCGATAGCAGCCAATTAATATTTCAAAAATACTTAAATTCAAAGTCGTTCTCAGCCAAGGCTGATGAACGACTTTTTTTGTGCCTAATTTTTTTTCATAAATATGTAATTCAATTAAAATATAAAATCATATCTTTGATAACTAAACAAATTTAAAAAAATGATAAATCTTCTTAAATTAATTTCATTTTGCCTTTTAACTTTATTGGTATTTTCCTGCAAAATGAAAAAAAATTCTCAAACTACTTCAACTGTAGAAAAACATGAAGGAAAAGAAC